>JAHEXN010000209.1 GCA_023252095.1 Actinomycetes bacterium
TAGAACGCCTGACCCTCGCGGAGCAGCTCGCGCCGGATCGCCGCCACGACCTGACGGTCCTCGTAGGCGCCGACGAAGCTCAGCACGGGGTGCCGCTCCTCGGGCGGGGTCGCGATCGTCGACATCTCCCGGATGCCCGTGATCGCCATCTCGAGCGTGCGCGGGATCGGGGTGGCCGACATCGAGAGCACGTCGACCGCGGCGCGGAGGTGCTTGAGCGCCTCCTTGTGCTCGACGCCGAAGCGCTGCTCCTCGTCGACGATCACGAGGCCGAGGTCCTTGATGTGCACGCCCGGCTGCAGCAGGCGGTGCGTGCCGATGACCATGTCGATCGTGCCGTCGGCGAGCCCCTCCATCGTCTCCTTCGACTCCTTCTCGGACTGGAAGCGCGAGAGGGGGCGGATCGTGACGGGGAACTGGCCGAAGCGCTCGGCGAACGTCGCGTGGTGCTGCTGCACGAGCAGCGTGGTGGGCACGAGGAGGATGACCTGCTTGCCGTCCTGGATCGCCTTGAACGCCGCGCGCACCGCGATCTCGGTCTTGCCGTAGCCGACGTCGCCGCACACCAGGCGGTCCATCGGGACGGTGCGCTCCATGTCGCGCTTGACGTCCTCGATCGTGACGAGCTGGTCGGGCGTCTCGACGTGGGCGAAGGCGTCCTCGAGCTCGCGCTGCCACGGGGTGTCGGGCCCGAAGGCGTAGCCCTGGGTCGACTGGCGTGCGGCATAGAGCTTGATGAGCTCGCCCGCGATCTGGCGGACGGCCTTGCGCGCCTTGGCCTTGCGCTGGGTCCAGTCCGCCCCGCCCATCTTGTCGAGCGTGGGATTCTCGCCGCCGACGTAGCGACTGACCTGGTCGAGCTGGTCCATCGGCACGAACAGGCGGTCGCCGGGTTGGCCGCGCTTGCCCGGCGCGTACTCGATCACGAGGTACTCGCGGGCCGCGCCCTGCACGACCCGGTTGACGAGCTCGACGTACCGGCCGACACCGTGCTGCTCGTGCACGACGGGATCGCCGGGCTTGAGCTCGAGCGGGTCGACCTGCTTGCGGCGGCGTGCCGGCATCGATCGGGTGGCCTTCTCAGCGGCCCGCTGGCCCACGAGGTCGTCGTGGGTCAGGACCGCGAGGCCGAGGGGACGCGCGACGAAGCCGTGCGGCAGCTCGGCGCACAGGACGCGGACGACACCCTCGGCAGGCGGCGCCGCGTCGGCGCCCGGATCGGCGCTGATCTCGGCACCCGCGAGGTCGACCTCGGCGAGCCACTCGAGCGTGCGCTGCACCTGGCCGTGCCCGGGGACGACGAGCACGACCTCGAGACCCTCGGTGCGCCAGTTGCGGATGACGGTGGCCGCGGCGGCCAGGTCGCCGCGCAGCTCGGGCGACTCCTCGACCTCGAGGTCCCACTCGCCGCCGTCGGTGGTCTCGGCGTCGAGGCCGAATGGCGTGACGCCCCACCAGAGGTGACCGAGCGACAGCGTGTGGTCACGGACCTGGTCGAGCGTGTGGAACGCGGCCGACGTCAGGTCGATCGGCTCCTCGGCACCCGTGGCCGCGGCGGCCCACGACGCCTGCAGGAACTCCTCGCTCGTGGCGACGAGGTCGTGGGCCCGGGCGCGGACCCGCTCCGGGTCGCACAGCAGCACCGACGCGTCACCGGGCAGGAGGTCGACCAGGAGCTCCATCTCGTCGACCAGCGCGGGGGTGAAGGACTCCATGCCCTCGACCGCGTGACCCTCGGCGATCTTGCTCAGCATCTCGACGAGGGACGGATGGCTCTCGGCCAACGCCTTGGCTCGGGCGCGCACGTCGTCGGTCAGGAGGAGCTCGCGGCAGGGTGGCGCCCAGACACGTGGGACGGGCTCGAGCGAACGCTGGTCGGCCACCGAGAACTGACGGATCTCCTCGACGGTGTCGCCCCAGAACTCGATGCGCACGGGGTGGTCGGCGGTGGGCGGGAAGACGTCGACGATGCCGCCGCGGACCGCGAACTCGCCTCGCCGCTCGACGAGGTCGACGCGCGCGTAGGCGGCGCCTGCGAGGTCGCGCACGAGGTCGTCGAGCTCGTAGTCGTCGCCGACCGAGAGCTCGACGGGCTTCAGGTCGGCGAGACCACGGACGTGTGGCTGCAGGATCGAGCGCACCGGCGCGACGACGGCACGCAGCGGTGCTCCCTCGGGGTGCACGAGGCGACGCAGCGTGGCGAGCCGGCGGCCGACGGTGTCGGACCGCGGCGACAGGCGCTCGTGCGGGAGGGTCTCCCACGCCGGGAAGGTGGCGACCGCGTCGGACCCGAGCGTCTCGGCCAGCACCGTCGCGGCGTCATCGGCCTCGCGTGCCGTGGCCGTGACGACCAGGACGGGGCCGGCACGGCTCGCAAGCGCGTGCGCCACGAACGGACGGAGGGCGGCCGGCCCCCGCACGGACTGGGCGCGCACGCCGTCGGCGCTCTCGCGCAGCGCGCTGGTCAGACCGGGAAGGCCCGCGACGCGGTCAGCCAGACCTGCCAGCAGCGGCGCGGGGCGAGCGCCGGGTCCCTCAGCGGTTGAAGGCACTTTGCGTCTCCACGAGTCCGCGGGTGATGAGCGACTCGACGGCGTCGGCCGCCTCCTCGACGTTGAGGTCGAGCTCCTTGCGCTCGACCGACGACCACGGCTTGAGCACGAAGTCGTGCACGGTCTGCTGGCCCGGCGGGCGGCCGATGCCGACCCGCACGCGGTGGAAGTCGCCTGTGCCGAGGGAGCCCCGCAGCGACTTGAGCCCGTTGTGGCCGTTGTCGCCGCCACCGAGCTTGACGCGCAGCCGACCGAAGTCGATGTCGAGCTCGTCGTGGACCACGACGTACTCCTCCGGCGCGACGTCGAAGAAGCCACCCAGGGCCTTCAGCGGCCCCCCGGACTCGTTCATGTACGAACGGGAGCGGCCGAGCACGACGCGCTCGCCCGCGAGGCGGCCCTCGACGACGTCGGTGCGGCTCTTGCGGTGCGACGTCCACTTCCCGCCCATGCGGGCGGCGAGGACGTCGGTCACGAGGTACCCGACGTTGTGTCGGGTGGTGGCGTACGCCGGGCCCGGGTTGCCGAGCCCGGCGATCAGCCAGGTCACTCCGACTCGGCGTCCCCGGCCTCGGCATCGCTCGACTCGCCCTCGCCGCTGGCGGCCTCGGGCTCGTCGTGCTCGATGCCGGCCTCGGCCTCGGCCTCCGCGAGCTCCGCGTCGACCTCGGCCGCGGTGGGCGCCGCGGTGACGTTGATGATCAGGAGGTCCTCGTCGACCGCGAGGGCCGAGCCCGTCGGGAGCTGGAGGTCCTTCGCGAACAGCTGCGAGCCGACCTCGAGGCCCTCGACGCTGACCTCGATCTCGGAGGGGATCGCGGTGGCGTCGACCTCGACGGAGATCGTGGTGGTGTCGATGCCGACGAGCGTCTCGGGGGCGGCCTCGCCGGTGACGTGCAGCGGGATGTCGACCGTGACCTTCTCGCCACGCTTCACGATCAGCAGGTCGACGTGCTCGAGGAAGCCCTTGAGCGGGTCGCGCTGGACCTGCTTGGGGATGGCGAGGTGCTTGTCCTTGCCGAGCTCGATGTTGAGCAGCGCGTTGGAGTTCTTCAGCGCCAGCATCAGCGAGTGACCCGGGAGGGTCACGTGGACGGGGTCGGTGCCGTGGCCGTACAGGACGGCGGGGACCTTGTCGGCGCGACGGATGCGGCGGGCCGCGCCCTTGCCGAACTCGGTGCGGGCCTCGGCGGCGATCGTGATCTCAGCCACGGGAAACTACTCCTCGATTGGAACGAATGCGGGGTTCGGGTGGGCCAGCGGCGCGCGACGTAGCACTCGGGAATCGAGCGCCCTGTCGATCACGGTCGGACACGCCGACCCTCGCCGAGGCAACCTGGCGATCCTAGCGCAGCGGGGGCTGAGGCCGGAAATCCGTCGTGGCGCGAACCCCACGGCACCTAGGATGACGCCATGCCGTTGGGAGCGGATGCCGTACAGGTGCCGGTGTCACCGGGCCGCCTCTTCGCGACCAACGCGGCCCTCCTGGTCGCCAGCCTGATCGTGACCGGGCTGACCCTCGGTTCCGACGTCCCCACGGCCGAGCCCCGGCTCGCCCTCGGGCTCGTGCTGCTCGTGCTCGTCACGGCGTTCGTCGGTGTCGCGTCGTGGGACCGGCCCTGGTCCCGCACCGTCGTGATCGCCGTGCCGCTGATCGACCTGCTGGCCCTCAACCAGCTGCGGTCGGCCTCGCCCACGAGCGGTTTCGGGTTCCTGCTCGTGCTGCCCGTCGCGTGGCTCGCGCTGAACGGGGGCAAGGTGGGTGCTCTCCTCGGCGTCATCGGCGCGACGATCACGGCGTGGGCCCCGCTCGTGCTGGTGCACCTCGGCGTCAATCCCGGTGCCGTCGGCGTGCCGTCGGTCCCCGCCACCGCGAGCCTGAACGTCGCCGTCGTCGTCGTGGCCGGGGTCATCGCGGTGTCGAGCGCGCGTGAGGCGGCCCAGCGACGCCTGCTCGCGACGCAGGCCCGACGCTCGGCCGAGGCGTACCGCCGAGCCCGCCGCGACGAGGGCGTGCTCAACGCCGTGATGGACGCCGTTCCCTTCGGGGTCGTCTCGCTGGATCCCGGTGGCACCTATCGCGGCAGCAATCGAGCGGCGCGCGCCATGATGCGCCACATCGGCCTCTCACTCTCGCTCCCCCCGCGCAGCCTGCCGATGTACCACCTCGACGGGGTGACTCCCGTCGCCGCCGAGGACCTGCCGTTGGTCCGCGGCCTGGCCGGCGACGCGATCGACGGCGAGACGTACTGGGTCGGCCACCCCGACGCGAAGCGCGTCGCCGTCGAGGTCAGCGGTCGGCTCGTCCTGGATCCCGATGGTGCCGTCGACCGTCTGGTCGTGGTGTTCCGCGACGTCGTCGACTCGATCGAGGCGGAGGCCGCGCGCGACGAGGCCGTGAACTCGGTCTCGCACGAGTTCCGCACCCCGCTCAGCTCGATCCTGGGCTACATCGAGCTGGCCGCCGACACGCCAGGGATACCAGGCGAGGCAGCCGACCACCTCGCGGTTGCCGAACGGAACACGACCCGACTGCTCACGCTCGTCAACGACCTGCTCGAGGCGCGCGGCCGAGCGCCCCGCACCGCGGTGCCCATGACCCTCGCCCGGATGGATCTCACCGAGGTCGTCACGGAGTCGGCGACGGCACTGCTCCCGCTCGCGACCGACCGCGTCATCGCGCTCACGCTCGACGCCCCGGAACCGCAGACCATGACGGGTGACACGTTCCGTCTGCGGCAGGTCGTCGACAACCTCGTGACCAACGCGATCAAGTACAACGTCGACGGCGGGTCGGTCACGATCGAGCTCACGGGCGATGCCACCGAGGTCACGCTCGCCATCACCGACACGGGGCCCGGCATGACCGAGCAGGAGCAGGTCGAGGTCTTCCAGGCCTACCACCGCACGGCGGACGCCGTCGTCTCGTCCGTGACGGGCTCGGGGCTCGGTCTGGCCATCTCCCGCGAGATCGTCCAGCGTCACGGCGGCACGATCCGGCTCGAGAGCGCCGAGAGCGGTGGCACGACCGCCGTCCTCGTCCTGCCCCGCGACGCCGGAGGCACCCGATGAGCTTCGATGCCACGACCGCCCAGCTCACGAGCTCGATCGTGCTCGCCGCGATCACGATGCACCTGATGCTCACGACCGTCCTGCAGTACGACACGCGTGCCGGCCGCATCATCTCGGTCGCCTACATCTGCATCACGGGCACTGGCGTGCTGACCGCGTCGCTGCCCGGTGACGGCACGCAACAGGGTCTCGGGGCCGCAGCAGCGGGCGGGATCACGCTCTCGTTCGGCCTGCTGCGTTCGGGTCTGCGCCTGCAACAGCTCGACCGCTCGCCCCAGCTGCCCCTCGCCCTCGCGGCCGCCGGAGTCACAGCGGCCTCGGTCGTGCTGATCCCGGTCCTCGGGGAGCGGCCCGTGCCCCTCGTGCTCTCGGTCGTGTTCTCCGCCACCTTCGCGGCGGCCACGGTGCTCGACTCGCTCCGCGGACCCGCGGCCGAGCGACCGTCGGCCCGAGTGCTCCAGGCCGTCATGGCGCTGGTCGCCACGTCGATCGTCGTGATCTCGATCCTCATCGTCGGCGGCACGATCGCGTGGGACACCTCGATCGACGTCACGGTCGCGATCGGCACCACGACGACCTTCAGCCTGGCGGCGATATGCATCACCGCACTGCGGGCCGAGGACGCACGCAGCACGTGGTGGGGTGACGACGCCCGCGGCGCGACGGCCGAGTTCGAGATCCCCGGGGCGGCAGCCTTCCGACGGGACGCCATCGACCGCATCGAGCGCTCGACCGCCTCCGGGG
>JAHEXN010000210.1 GCA_023252095.1 Actinomycetes bacterium
TGCCGGTCCGGCCGCCGCGAGCTGCCAGCGCAGGCGGTCGAGGAGCGCCGGGGCGTCGAACCAGGCCGGGTGCCGCCACGTCCGGGCCTGAACCGTGGTGTCGCCGGAGTCGACCTCGATGCGCACCGCCGTGACGACGAGCCCGTGGCGGGCGAGCGTCGAGGTGAACTGCTCCGCGGTGGTGCGGAGGCTGAAGACCGCGGCCTCGGAGGTCTCGAGCGGGGGCTCGAACGCGGTGCCGGTGACGAGCTCAGGCGGTGCCTGACGACGGGCCACGGGCTGCGGGTCCTCGCCCCGGGCGAGCCGGTGCAGCAGGGCACCGGTGTCGCCGAAGCGGGTGCGCACGTCGCCGGGCGCGAGGCGGGCGAACGCCCCGAGCGTGCGCACCCCGAGGCGGCGCAGGAGGTCGGCGAGGGCCGCGTCCTCCACGACGTCGACACCGAGCTCGCCGACGAAGTCGGCCGACCCACCGGGCGGGACGATCCAGACGTCCTGGGTGAGAGCCCGGCGCGCCGCGTGCTCGGCGGCGAACACCCCGTCGGCGATGCCGCACCGGACGTCCCACACCCCCAGCTCGACGACCCGCTCGGCCAGGACGGCCGCGGTCTCGCGCTCGCCCCCGTAGTAGCGCGGAGGCACCCGCAGCGCGCACAGGCCCGGACGGATCGGGGCGACTCCGGGCGTGAGCTCCTCGAGTGCCTCGAGGACGTCGTCGAAGCGCTGCGCCTCGACCTGAGGGGCACGGTCGACGAGCCGGAGCTCGGGGCACCGTGCCTGGGCGTCGCGCCGACGCATGCCACGCCGGACCCCGGACGCACGAGCCGCCGGCGAGCAAGCCAGCACCTCGCCCCCGGCGAGCACCGCCGCCGGCACCGTGGTGGGCAGCCCCGCGGCCACGACGGGCCAGTCGGGGCACCACACGACGAGGGTCCTCACGACGCACCCCGCAGGAGCTGCAGCGAGGCGACCTCGGACTCTGTCTCATCTGCCGGCTGCGGCCCGGTGGTCCCTGAGGTGCGAGCTTGCGAGCCTCGAAGGGCACCCCCGCCATGGGCCAGCTCGCGCACCGGGTCGGCGTGGCCGGTGTCGCCGGGCAGCCAGACCTCGCGCCGCCGGGAGGCCGCGACGGCGGTGCGCGCCTCGATGACGGCGCGCCGTGACCGCAGGTGCCCGTGCCCGTGACCCACCCCCGACCACTGCGAGGAGACGAGGGAGAGACGGCCGTCGCACCGGGGCCACTCCCCCCACACGACCAGGACGCACTGCCGGGTGCGCAGGCGCGCCGCGAGGCGGGCGGCGTCGCGCACCGAGACCCGGGCGGGAGGGCGCACCACGACCAGGGCGAGGGAGTCGACGAGGGCCGCCACGACCTCCCACCAGAGCTCGGCCGCATCGGGCACCACGACGAGGCGGTCGGTGTCGATACCGGCCTCCCGGGCTGCGGTGAGACCGAGGTCGGGACACTCGACGACGCCGCACCACGCGCCGGCCGCCGAGGGGCCCGAGGCGAGCGTGAGGGCCAGGCTCGCGGCGTCGACCCCATAGACCCCACCCACCCGGGGCGTCAGGAGCCCTGCGAGGGCCGGGTGGACCGGGATCGAGGCCGTGTCGACGGGGCGCCCCTCGAGGCGGGCCACGCGTCGTCTCAGCTCGTCCAGGTCCACCCGCCCATCATCGAACAGGTGTTCGAACGGGTCAAGTCGGGTCGGCGTTCCCCTTCGGGGAGGTCGCGGGATCGGCCGACCCGTCCTGGCCCTCGGTCACGAGGGTGAAGTCCTCGCCGTACTCCTCGACACCGGCCACGACCGCGTCCTCGACCAGCTCGGTCGCGATCTGTCCGCGCACGATCATCGGATCGGACCGCAGGTCGAGGTACAGCGAGAGGGTCAGCCCGACCATGACGATCACGAAGGGCAGGCCGCCCACGATCGTGATCGCCTGCAACCCGCTCAACGCCTCGTCACCGCCCACCGCCAGCATGATCGCTGCGACGGCGCCCATCAGCGCGCCCCAGAAGATCACGGTCTTGCGGCTCGGCTCGAGCGTGCCCCGCTCGGACAGCGTGCCCATGACCATCGAGGCCGCGTCGGCACCCGACACGAAGAAGATCGCGACGAGCACCATCACGAGCGCGACCGAGACCGAGGCGAGGGGGTACTGCTCGAGCAGGCGGAACAGCGCGTTCTCGGTGTCCACGGAGCCGTCCGACTCTGCGATGTTCCCACCCTTGGCCTGCTCCGCGATCGCGGAGCCACCGAAGATGCAGAACCACACGAGGCTCACGAGGCTCGGCACGAGCAGGACGCCCGTCACGAACTGGCGGATCGTGCGACCCCGGCTGATGCGGGCGATGAACATGCCGACGAAGGGCGTCCACGAGACCCACCAGGCCCAGTAGAAGATCGTCCAGCCCGACAGCCACGCGGTCATCTCGTCGCCACCCGTGGCGGCCGTGCGCGAGGCCATCTCGGTCATCTGCGACGCGTAGTCACCGATCGCGGCGGGCAGCAGGTTCAGGACCGTCAGGGTCGGCCCCACGACGAATACGAAGACCGCGAGCACGAGCGCCAGCACCATGTTGGTGTTGGAGAGCCACTGGATGCCCTTGGCGACCCCGGAGACGGCCGACGCGATGAAGGCGATCGTCAGCACGACGATGATGAGCACCAGCGCCGTGGTGCCGACCGAGTCGACCCAGCCGTTGAACTCCAGGCCGCCGCCGATCTGCAGGGCGCCCAGGCCGAGCGAGGCGGCCGACCCGAACAGTGTCGCGAAGATCGCCAGGCAGTCGATGGCCTTGCCGGCCGGGCCGTCGGCGTGACGTCCCATGAGCGGGCGGAACGCGGCCGAGACGAGCTGCGAACGCCCCTTGCGGAACGTGCCGTACGCGATCGCGATGCCGACGACGGCGTAGATCGCCCACGGGTGCAGGGCCCAGTGGAACATCGTCGTGGCCATCGCGGTCTGGAGCGCCTCCGTGGTCTCGCCCTCGGCGGTGCCCGGCGGGGGCGACATGTAGTGCCCCAGGGGCTCGGCCACGGCGAAGAACATCAGGCCGATGCCCATGCCGGCGCTGAACATCATCGCGATCCAGGACACCGTGCGGAACTCGGGCCGCTCGTCGTCGGCGCCCAGCGGGATGCGCCCGTACTTGCTCGCCGCGAGCCACAGGACGTAGATCACGAAGAAGCTCGCGGTCAGGACGAACAACCAGCCCGTCGTGTCGATGACCCACGACTGGGCGTTGCTCGAGACGGACGCCAGGTTGTCGGTGCCGAACGCCCCCCACAGCACGAAGCCGATCGCGATGACACCGGTGACACCGAACACGACCTTGTCGATCGGGTTGCTGCCGGTGTTCTCGGCGGTGGGCACGTCGTCGACGGTGCGGAACCTCAGGGCCCGTCGGGCCTGCTCGGCGAGCGACGCGCTGGCCGCCCTGCCCTTCCGCGGCTTCTCGGTGTCCGACTGCTGAGGGCCCGTGGATCCGGGCGGCGTGGACTCGGTCGTGTCAGTCATGGAGGACTTCCCGTTGCGTACAGAGACCAATTGACCTTAACGGTTGCTGAGACCGCCGCACCCGAGGGGACCCTCAGTCGTCGACGCCCACCACAGGCAGGTCGTCGCCCGCCTGCACGACCCCGAGCGGGATCGAACCACCGGGGATGGCCTCCAGCAGCGCCCGCGTGTACTCCTGCTCCGGGGAGCTGAAGACCTGCTCGACCGAGGCCGCCTCGACGACGCGCCCGTTCTGCATCACGACGACGTCGTCGGCGATCTGACGGACGACCGCGAGGTCGTGGGTGATGAACAGGTAGCTGAGCCCCAGCTCGGCCTGGAGGTCGTTGAGCAGCGTCAGGATCTGTGCCTGGACGAGCACGTCGAGCGCGGAGACCGCCTCGTCGCAGATCACGACCTCGGGCTCGAGCGCCAGGGCACGGGCGATCGCGACACGCTGCCGCTGGCCACCTGACAGCTCGTGCGGGAAGCGACGCATGACGCTCGTGGGCAGCGAGACCTTGTCGAGCAGGTCGCGCACCTTGGCCTCGCGCTCCTTGTCGGTGCCGATCCCGTGGACGCGCAACGGCTCCTCGATCGACCGGTAGATCGTGTAGAGCGGGTCGAGCGAGGCGTAGGGATTCTGGAACACGGGCTGCATCTGGCGTCGGAGGCGCAGCCGGTCGGCCTTCTTCGAGATCGTCGAGATGTCGACGCCGTCGAAGCTGACCGCGCCGGACGTGGGCTCGAGCAGACCCAGCACCATGCGCGCCACGGTGGACTTGCCCGACCCGGACTCCCCCACGACCGCCGTCGTGGTGCCGCGGCGCAGGGCGAACGAGACGTCGTCGACCGCGACGAAGTCGGTCTTGTTGAACGGGCCCTTGCCCGGCAGCGTGAAGACCTTGGTGAGACCGTCGACACGGATGATGTCGTCGACGCCCTTCCCGAACGAGGTGGAGCTCGTCGCGACGTCCTGGGCGATCTCCTCGGCCTGCTCGAGCGCGGCCTCCCGCACCTCGACGCGGTGCTGCAGCGACGAGAGCCGCTGCGACGCCAGCGACGGCGCCGAGGCGACGAGCCGCTGCGTGTACGGGTGGTGCGGGTCCTGCAGGATCTCGAGCGCCGGCCCCGACTCGACGATCTGGCCCTTGTACATCACCACGAGGTGGTCGGCCCGCTCCGCGGCCAGACCGAGGTCGTGGGTGATCAGCAGGACGGCAACGCCCAGGTTGTCGGTCAGGGTGTCGAGGTGGTCGAGGATCTGCTTCTGCACCGTCACGTCGAGTGCGCTGGTGGGCTCGTCGGCGATCAGGAGCTTCGGCCGGGCCGCGAGACCCATCGCGATCAGGGCCCGCTGACGCATGCCACCGGAGAACTCGTGCGGGTACTGCTGGGCCCGACGCTCCGCGTCGGGGAGGCCGGCCTCCTCGAGCAGCTCGACGACGCGTGCGTCGGCGGCCTTGCCCGTGGCGACCCCGTTGGCGACGAGCGCCTCCTTGATCTGGTGACCGACCTTCCACAGCGGGTTCAGGTTCGAGTTCGGGTCCTGCGGGACCAGGCCGATCGAGGAACCGCGCAGCGCGATGATGTCCTGCTTGCGAGCCTGGGCGATGTCCTGGCCGTCGAGCAGGATCTGCCCACCGGTGACGTGCCCGGTGCCGGGCAGCAGGCCGATGATGGCGTGCGCCGTCGTGGACTTGCCGGAGCCGGACTCCCCCACGATCGCGACGGTCTGTCCCTCGTAGACCGTGAGGCTGGCACCTCGGACGGCCGGGACGACTCTCTTCTTCTCGTCACGGAACGCGACGTCGAGGTCGCGGATCTCCAGCAGCGGGGTCTGGACCGCGGAGGTGGTCGTGTTCACTTCTTCCTCGCCTTCGGGTCGAGGGCCTCACGCACGGCCTCACCCAGCAGGATGAAGCCGAGCACCGTGACGGCCAGGGCGACGGACGGCACGATGAGCACGCGCAGGTGCTCACCGGAGCGGATCTGGACCTCGGCGTCGGAGATGTCGTTGCCCCAGGACATGACGCTGCCGGGAAGTCCCAGGCCGAGGAACGACAGGGTCGCCTCCGAGACGATGAACACACCGAGCGAGATCGTCGCCGTGACGATGACCGGACCGATCGCGTTCGGCACGATGTGGCGCACGAGGTTGGCGCGCCCTGAGGCACCGATCGCGCGCGCCGCGTCGACGAATTCGAGGTTCTTGACCTCGAGCACCGCGGCGCGCATCTGTCGGGTGATCTGGGGCCAGGCGAACAGTGACAGGGCGAGGACGATGACCATGACCGCCCCCCAGAACCCCCGGTTCGGCCACGTGTTGTTGATGACCGAGACCACCACGATGCAGCCCAGCAGCAGCGGGATCGAGAAGAAGATGTCGCCGGCGCGCGAGATGAGCGTGTCGACGAACTTGCCGTAGTAGGCCGCAACGGCACCGGTGACGACACCGACGACGACGAAGATGATCGTGGTGAGCAGGCCCACGGCGACCGACGCCCGGGCTCCGTAGACCGTGCGCGCCCACACGTCGGCGCCCTGCTTCGTGAAGCCGAACGGGTGCCCGTCACGGGCCGGCTCGAGGCTGTCGGAGAGCTGGGCGTAGCGCGGATCGGCGTCGGTGAAGAGTCGCGGGAACGCGATCATGACCGCCAGGAAGGCGAGGATCGTGAGGGCGGTCCAGAACATCGGACTGCGCCGCATGCGCTTCCACGCCTCCTTCCACTGGCTCTCGGGTGCGACGTCGATGTCGA
>JAHEXN010000211.1 GCA_023252095.1 Actinomycetes bacterium
TGCCGGTTGATCCGGTTCGACCACCAAGAGCGCCACGGACCAGAAGCGGAAGGCTGCGGGGCGACGCCAGCTGACCGCTGATCGTGGCGGGTGGGCGGGTGATGCACCACCGAAAGCGCCTCTGCACCGGGTGGGCGGTGGATCTACCACCGTACGAGCGCTCATACGGTGGTGGATCCACCGCCCACCGCTGACCCTCCAGGTATGCGGTGGTCGATCCACCGCCCGTGGCGTGGTCCACGCGGTGCGCCGGAAGGCTCCCCGCCCGTGGATCCAGCGGGGTCCGGCCACCGCAGGTCTGCGCCCGGTTACAGTCGGGCCATGACTCAGTGGGAGTACCTCACCGCCCCCGTGCTCGTGCACAACACCAAGGCGATCCTCGACAACTTCGGCCGCGACGGCTGGGAGCTCGTGCAGATCGTGCCGGGCCTCAACCCCGAGAACCTCGTCGCGTACTTCAAGCGGCCGGCGGCCTGACGTGTCGGCCGTCGCCGATCGCCTCGCGGCCCTGGGGCTGAGCGTCCCGCCGGTGGCCACGCCGGTCGCCTCGTACGTGCCGGCCCTCGCGCACGGCGGATTCGTGTTCACGTCCGGCCAGCTGCCGTTCGTCGACGGCGTTCTCGTCGCGACCGGCAAGGTCGGCGGGGAGGTCGGCGCCGAGGAGGCGTACGAGCTCGCCCGCACCGCCGCCCTGAACGCCGTGGCCGCGGTCGGGAGCGTCGTCGACCTCGATGACGTCGTGCAGGTCGTGAAGGTCGGCGTGTTCGTCGCGAGCGCCTCCGGCTTCACGGGCCAGCCGGGCGTCGCGAACGGCGCGAGCGACCTGCTCGCCGCGGCGTTCGGCGAGGCGGGCCAGCACGCGCGCAGCGCGGTCGGGGTCGCCGAGCTGCCCCTCGGCTCCCCGGTCGAGGTCGAGCTCCAGGTCGCCGTCCGCGCATGAGGACGCCGCTGCCCGCTGGTTGGGAGCCGGACGAGGACGTGCCGGTCACGGTGCCGCGCGATGCGTCGACCGTCGCGCTCCTGCGTGACACCGACCACGGCACCGAGACGTACCTCCTGCGCCGCCAGCCCACGATGGCGTTTGCCGCGGGCATGTCGGTCTTCCCCGGAGGGTCCCTGCAGGCCGGCGACGACGAGCCGATCGGCTGGACCGGTCCGTCCCCCGACGCCTGGGCGGAGCGGCTGCGCTGCACGCCCGAGATCGCTCGCGGGCTGGTCGTCGCCGCAGTGCGCGAGACGTTCGAGGAGTCGGGCATCCTGCTCGCCGGTCCCGACGCGCACACGACCGCGACGGATCTCGACGGCGACGAGATGACGCAGGTGCGCCTCGACCTCGACGCGGCCCGCCGCAGCCTGGCCGACGTGCTGGGCGAGCACGGCTGGGTCCTGCGCAGCGATCTGTTGGGCGCCTGGGCGCACTGGATCACGCCGACCTTCGAGCCCCGCCGCTTCGACACGCGGTTCTTCGTCGCGGCGGTTCCCGAGGGTCAGCGCGTCGGCTCGCTCCCCGGTGAGGCTGACCGCGCCGCATGGCTCACGCCGCAGGCTGCGCTCGACGCCGCCGCGGCGAGCGGTGGTGTCGCGATGATGCCGCCCACGATCGCGGTGTGCCGCGACCTCGTGGGTCTGCGTGCCGCTGACGTCGTCGCCGCGTCGGCCAGCCGCGTCATCGAGACGATCGAGCCGCGCCTCGTGCGCATCGACGACGCCTGGTACATCGAGAACCCGGTGGAGGACCCGGCGTGAGCAGCGATGCTCCTGACCTCACCGAGGCCCCATGTGACGCTCCCGTCGTCGTGAGCGACGTCGCGACCGTGGTGCGGGCCGACAACGCCGGCATCATGACGCTCGACGGCACCAACACGTGGATCCTCCGGGCGCCGGGCGCCTCCCGCAGCGTCGTGGTCGATCCGGGTCCGGACGACGTCGCCCATCTCGACGCGGTGCTCGAGGTCGCCGGCGAGGTCGCGGTCGTGCTCTACACGCACTGGCACGGCGACCACACCGACGCGATCGACACGATGGTCGCGCGCACCGGTGCGCCGGCCAGGGCCTGCGACGCCGCCTGGTGCCGGGGCGCGGAGCCGCTGGCTGACGGCGAGGTCGTCGAGATCGACGGCCTGCGCATCGAGGCCGTGCACACGCCGGGCCACACGGCCGACTCCCTCTGCCTGCTCGTCGAGGCCGACGGCGCGCTGCTCACGGGCGACACGATCCTCGGGCGTGGCACCACGATCATCGCCCACCCGGACGGCGCGCTCGGTCCGTACCTGTCGTCCCTCGACCGCATCGGCGAGGTGGTCTCGTCCGGCCGCGCCACGCGGTTCTACCCGGCTCACGGGCCCGTTCTGCCGGACGCGCGGGGCGTCGTCGACTTCTACCGCGCGCACCGCCTCGAGCGGCTCGATCAGGTCCGCGCTGCGGTCGCCGCGGGAGCCGTCACGGCGCGCGACGTCGTCGAGCGCGTCTACGCCGAGGTCGACGAGTCACTGTGGCCCGCGGCCGAGCGCTCGGTCGAGGCCCAGCTGGAGTACCTCCGCGGGGAGTGACTCCTCGCAGGAATCGGTACGGCCTGCCTGAGCGAGCCGGGCGTCGTTTCGGCCTGGACCAGGAGCGGGTGGGCGGTGGATTCACCACCGAAAGGCACGCCCCTGCCGAGGGGCGGTGGATCTGCCACGAGATGGAGCGGTATTCGGTGGAGGATCCACCGCCCATCCCGCCCCGTGGCTCATTCGGTGGCAGATCCACCGCCCACTGACGGACCGGCGCCCTGCCCGGGGCCGTCTCTCCCTGGCCTCCAGCCCCCCACACACGCCGATGGCCCCCGCCCGGTGGGGCGGAGGCCATCTCAGGTCGAGCGGATCAGCGTGCGCGGCGCTGCAGGCGGTCGAGGTCCAGGATGATGACCGAGCGCGGCTCGAGCCGCAGCCAGCCACGCGAGGCGAAGTCGGCCAGCGCCTTGTTGACCGTCTCGCGCGAGGCGCCGACGAGCTGCGCGAGCTCCTCCTGCGTGAGGTCGTGGTTGACGTGGACGCCATCGTCGGCGCCGCGGCCGAAACGGCTCGCGAGGTCCAGGAGCGCCTTTGCGACACGGCCCGGCACGTCGGAGAACACCAGGTCGCCGACGACCTCGTTGGTGCGCCGCAGGCGCCCCGCGAGCTGGTGCAGCAGCGCGTTGGCGACGCCCGGGTGCGACTCGAGCACGGGGCTCAGGGCCTCGTGACCGAGGCTGCGCATGTCGACGTCGGTGACGGCTGTGGCCGTGGCGGAACGGGGCCCGGGATCGAAGAACGACAGCTCGCCGAACATCTGACCGGGACCCAGGATCGCGAGCAGGTTCTCGCGACCGTCGGGCGACGTGCGCCCGAGCTTGACCTTGCCGTCGGTGACGACGTAGAGCTGGTCGCCGTCGTCACCCTCGTTGAAGAGGACCTCACCGCGCCGCAGGCTCACCGCCGTCATCGACGCCTCGAGCGTCGCCGCCGCTTCCTCGCCGAGACCGGCGAAGAGGGGGGCCTGGCGGAGCACTTCCTCGGACACGTGGGCCTTCTCTCAATGTCTGTTGTGTCACACGTACCTTCAAAGTCTGGCACAGTCCGCCGCAGTAACGGGAGATTGACGGGCCAACTACGCTGGCCGGGTGGCGCGACCGGAGACGACTCGAGGCTCCGAGCCCCCCGTTCCGCACCTCCCGTCGTCGCGTGACGTGTCGCGCACGGCCCTGGTGCGCCGGGCGCGGCGCATGCACCGGGTGCTCGCCGAGGCGTATCCCGACGCCCGGTGCGAGCTCGACTTCCGCACCCCGTTCGAGCTGCTCGTCGCCACCGTGCTGTCGGCGCAGACGACCGACCGCCGGGTCAACGCCGTCACGCCGCTGATCTTCGCGCGGTGGCCGGACGCCACCGCGATGGCCGGAGCCGATCGGGCCGAGCTCGAGGAGATCGTCCGGCCCACCGGGTTCTTCCGGGCCAAGTCGGGGCACGTGCTGGGGCTGTCGGCGGCGATCGTGGAGCGGTTCGACGGCGAGGTCCCCGCGCGCATGGCCGATCTCGTCACGTTGCCCGGCGTGGGTCGCAAGACGGCCAACGTCGTGCTCGGCAACGCCTTCGAGGTGCCGGGGCTCCCGGTCGACACCCACGTCCTGCGTCTCGTCGAACGCTTCGGCTGGGCCGACGCGCACACCGTGAGCGATCCCGTGCGCACCGAGCACGCCGTCGGCGCGCTGTTCCCGCGGTCTGACTGGACGATGCTGAGCCACCGCCTGATCTGGCACGGTCGTCGCCGCTGCCACGCCCGCACCCCGGCGTGCGGCGTCTGCCCCGTCGCCCGCTGGTGCCCGTCCTACGGGCTCGGCCCCACCGATCCTGCGCTCGCCGAGGCGCTCGTCACGACGCAGGGGCGGGCATGAGGCGCCCCATGGCCAGGCGCCCCATGGCCAAGCACACCGTGGCCGGGGTGCTGCTCGCGACGCTCTTCCTCGCGGCCTGCGCACCGGACCGGTCTGCGGACGAGGCCACCGACGGTGCGCCGATCAGCGGTGCCGTCATGTCGGCGGCACAGGAGGCCGGCATCGACTCCTGCCCGGCACGTGCCGCAGGTGACGCGACCGACTCACCGCTCGCCGACCTCGAGCTCGTGTGCGTCGCGACGGGCGAGCCGGTCGACCTGGCCGCCTTCGACGGCCCGGTCGTCGTCAACGTGTGGGCGCACTGGTGCGAGCCGTGTCGCGAGGAGCTCCCGCTCCTCGTGAAGGCCGCGGCGGAGTACGCGGGGCGCGTCACGTTCGTCGGCGTCGTCTTCGCTGACGAGGACCCGTCGGCGGCGATCGAGCTCGCCCGCTCCACGGGCGTCACCTACCCGCAGGTCGCCGACCCCTCGAGCTCGCTCCGAGCCCCCCTGTCCCTGCGGGGCCTGCCCACCACGGTGTTCCTCGTCGACGGCGAGATCGTCGGCTCCCAGCTGACGCCCTACGACGACTACCGTGTGCTCGTCGCCGACATCGCCGACCACCTGGAGGTGGAGCAGTGAACCAGCGAGCGCCACTGCCCCCGGTGCCCGAGTGGCTGCGTCCTCTCGCGGAGATCGCGGGGTCGGTCGAGCCGGAGCGCCTGTCGCCGCGGTTCCCGCACCCGCCGGACGACGCCCGCCCCGCGGCGGTCCTCCTGCTGTTCTCCGACGGGGAGCGCGGGCCGGAGCTCCTGCTGACCGAACGGGCCACGACCCTGCGCCAGCACGCCGGTCAGGTCTCGTTCCCCGGGGGGCGGGTCGACCCCGGCGACGGGGCCGGTCAGGAGGGGTTCGTCGCCGCGGCCCTGCGGGAGGCGCAGGAGGAGGTCGGGCTCGACCCGGCTGGCGTCGACGTCTTCGGGACCCTGCCGACGCTCTGGCTGCCACCCAGCAACTTCGCGGTGGCTCCCGTGCTGGCGTACTGGCGCGAGCCCCAGATGCTCGAGCCGGTCTCCACGGCCGAGGTCCGCACGGTGCTCCACCAGCCCATCGACGAGCTCCTGGACCCGAAGCGGCGGTTCACCGTGATCCACCCGCTCGGCTGGCGCGGTCCGGCCTTCGACGTCGGCACGCCGGTGCCGCTCTGGGGCTTCACGGCCGGCATCATCGCCCGCCTGTTCGAGGTCGTCGGCTGGGAGCGTCCCTGGGACGTCTCCGACGAGCGGGAGCTCCCCACCCCGTCATGAAGGCCCCGTCATGAACTCCCTCGACCTGTGCATCCTGCTCATCGCCCTGGCCTTCGCGGTCTCGGGCGTCGTGCAGGGGTTCCTGGCCAACCTCGCCGCCACGGTCGGGCTCCTGGTCGGTGGCCTGCTCGCCGTGCTGCTCGTCCCGCTCGTGATCTCCCCAGCGGAGCCGAACCTCGCCGCCTCCCTGACTGCCCTGGGGATCGTGGTCGCCGCCGCGGCCGGGGGGCAGATCCTCGGCACCGTCGTCGGCACCGATCTGCGGCGCACCGTGCGGTCGCCGACAGGGCGCTGGGTCGACGCGGCGGGCGGGGGCGTCCTGAGCGTCGTCTCGGTGCTCGTCGTGTCCTGGGCGCTCGGGTACGCCGTCAGCGGCACGACCGTGCCGTACCTGTCGACGGCAGCTCGGGAGTCCACGATCCTCGGCACGGTCGACCGCGCGATGCCGTCGCAGGCGGCGGGCGTCCTGCGGGCGTTCAGCGACGTGATCGACGCCAACCTCTTCTCGCGCTACCTCGACCCGTTCGACAGCGAGGACATCGTGCG
>JAHEXN010000212.1 GCA_023252095.1 Actinomycetes bacterium
CGCACGTGCTCGCTCATGGCCCACCACCACGGCACCCCGGGCAGCAGCTCGAGGTCGACGACCCGCAGCACCGCGACCTCGTCGGTGTCCTCCGCGGGCGAGGCGCGGGCCGAGACGCGTGCCGAACGGCCCACCGTGAGCTCCGCGGCCTCGACCTGCGCCGCCGCCTCGCCCGACAGGAACAGCGTCACGGTGCCCCCGCCCACCACACCCCCCAGGCGCGAGGTCGCCTCGCGGACGGAACCGGTCAGGACGATGCCGTCGCCTCCGGGCGCACGGTACGCGCGGGCATCGGTCGTCACGTCCACGACGGCATCGACTGTGACGCCCTCAGCGGCCCACTCCCCCACCGGCGACCCCTCGACCGCCGCCAGCTGCCACGCGGTCGACGCCGACACGGCTCCCATGAGGCAGGCCGTGACCACGACGACCGGGCGCCGGGCCACGACGACCGCCACGAGCACGCACGCTGCCGTGGCGACCAGAGCCACGAGGGAGGCCTGGCCGACACACCAGGCCGCGAGGGCCCAGCCGAGCGCTGCTGCCGGGACGAGGCGCAGGTCGTGGCGCGGGCGCAACGGTGGCGTGTGCTCCGCGGCCCCCTCAGACCGTGACGAGGTCACGCAGGTCGCCCAGGGTGCCCTCGCCGATGCCGCGCACCTCGAGCAGGTCCTCGACGCTGCGGAACGGCCCGCTCTCGGTGCGCCAGTCGACGATCGACTGGGCCGTGACGGGACCGACCCCCGGGAGCTCGTCGAGCTCGTCGACCGTCGCGGTGTTGAGGTTGGTGGCCCCGCCCGCCGATTCCGGTGACCCAGCGGGCGAGACCGGTGCGATCCCGACGAGGACCTGCTCGCCGTCCACCAGCTTGCGGGCCAGGTTGAGTGACGTCGTGTCGACGACCCCGGCGAGACCGCCGGCGGCCTCGATCGCCTCGTGCACGCGTGATCCTGCGGGAAGGGTCACGATGCCCGGCCGCTGGACGTGTCCCGCGACGTCGACCACGATCTCCCCCGTCTCGACGGGCCCGTCGCCACCACCGGGGGCATTCGCCGGTCCGGTCGTGAGCCCGGCGACGGAGGTGTCGGGCGCACCCGCCGGTGCCGACTGCGGCCTCCCGGACAGGACCGACCAGGCCAGGAGCACCACAACGGCGACCACGACCGCACCCACGACCCGGACGTGCAGCTGCGTGACCCGACGACGGACGTGGGAACGCACGGTCGGCGCCCCCGGCTCGGCGATCGACGGCGTTCCGGGCGCGGTTCCGGGAGCACTGCCGCCCGGCGCCGGCGGCACGTGGTCCTCGAACGACGCCACGAGCTGGGCCAGCCGGCGCCGGGCGATCTCGGCCCGTGTCTCCTCGGTGTCCACGTGCCGACGCTAGGGCCGGACGACCCCGTCCGGGGGCCCGTGATCGCCACCTGTGGACGACGGGAGGCAGTGGACGACGGCGCCCGTCCGCCGGGTCAGTGCGGCGTGATCGTGACGGCGACGGTGCCCGGCCCGACGTGGGCACCGATCACGGCACCGACCTCGTCGACGGGCACGGACTCGACGTCGAGACGCTTGGCGAGGCGCTCGGCGAGCTGCTCGGCGACCTGGGCGTTCGCCAGGTGCTGGACGCCGATGTCGAAGGCGTCGTGCTGCTCGGCAGCCTCAGCGGCGAGGGTCTCCATGCGGGCGATGGCCTTGCCGGAGGTGCGGACCTTCTCGAGCGGCACGACGAGGCCGTCGGTGATCGTGAGCAGGGGCTTGACGGCCAGCGCCGAGCCGATCAGCGCGCCCACCGCGTTGACGCGGCCGCCGCGACGCAGGTACTCGAGGGTGTCGACGTAGATCAGGGCCGTCGACGCCTGACCCGCGACGCGTGCCACCTCGGCGACGTCCTCGGCCGTGACGTCCTCGCCCCGGGCGCGGGCCGCGAGGCCCGCAGCGAATCCGGTCGCGAGCCCGACCTGGCGCGAGTCGACGACCGAGACCGGAACCGGGGACCGCTTGGCCGCGAGCATCGCCGAGTCGAGCGTGCCCGACATCCGGCTGGACAGGTGGACCGAGACGATCGACGTGGCACCCTGCTTCGCCAGGCGCTCGTAGACCTCGAGGAACTCGTCGGGGTTCGGGCGCGACGTGCTGACCGGGACGAAGTCCTTGAGCGCTGCGGCGATGATGTCGGCCGACGCGTCGACCCCCTCGGTGTACGTGTCGGCGCCCACGATGACGCTCAACGGCACGACCGCGATGCCCTCGCGCTCGGCGTCGGCCGGCTCGAGCGAGGCCGTGGAGTCGGTCACGACGGCGACGCCCCCCGGGAACGCCGCGGACTTCTTCGTGCGTCGTCGGGCGGCCATGCGCGGAGTCTAACGGGGTCAGACGACGATGTTGACGAGCTTCGGGGCGCGCACGACGACCTTGCGGACCTCGCGGCCGTCGATCGCGCGCTGCACGTTCGCCTCGGCGAGGGCCAGCTCGGTGAGCTGCTCCTCCGTCGCGGTGGCCGGGACGTCGAGCTTGGCACGGACCTTGCCCTGCACCTGCACGACGCACAGCACGGTGTCGTCGACCAGGTGGGCCGGATCGGCCACCGGGTACGGGGCACGGACGATCGTGGAGTCGTGGCCCAGACGCGACCAGATCTCCTCGGCCAGGTGCGGGGCGAGCGGCGCCAGCATCAACGTCAGAGGCTCGACCGCCTCACGAGACGTGACCCCCGCCTTCGTGAGGTGGTTGGTCAGCTCGATGAGCTTCGCGATCGCGGTGTTGAACCGCAGCCCGTCCATGTCGGCGGCGACGCCGTCGATCGTCTTGTGCAGGACCTTGAGCGTCGCGTCGTCGAGCGCGTCGTCGGTCACGACCGTCTCGCCGGTCTCCTCGTCGGCCACGAGGCGCCAGACCCGCTGGAGGAAGCGCTGCGAGCCCACGACGGCCCGGGTCTCCCACGGCCGCGAGACATCGAGCGGGCCCATGCTCATCTCGTACACGCGGAACGTGTCGGCGCCGTAGGCGTCGTACATCTCGTCGGGCGTCACGACGTTCTTCAGCGACTTGCCCATCTTCCCGTACTCACGCTCGACGGGCTGGCCGTCGTACGTGAACGTCGAGACCCCGGAGTCCGACACCGTCTCGACGACCTCGTCGGCCGGCACGTACGTGCCGCGGGCATCGGTGAAGGCGTACGCCTGGATGTAGCCCTGGTTGTAGAGCCGGTGGAACGGCTCCTCGCTCGAGACGTGACCCAGGTCGAACAGGACCTTGTGCCAGAAGCGGGCGTACAGCAGGTGCAGCACCGCGTGCTCGACGCCGCCGACGTACAGGTCGACGCCACCGGTCTGGCCGGCGGCCCTCGGGCCCAGCCAGTAGGCCTCATTCGCCGGCGACACGAGCTGCTCGGCGTTGTGCGGGTCGGCGTAGCGCAGCTCGTACCAGCTGGAGCCGGCCCAGTTGGGCATCGTGTTGGTCTCACGGCGGTACTTCTTGGGTCCGTCGCCGAGGTCGAGGGTCACGTGGACCCACTCGTCGGCGCGGCCGAGCGGCGGCTCGGGCTCGCTCGTGACGTCGTCGGGCTCGAACGTGCGCGGCGAGTAGTCAGGCACCTCGGGCAGCTCGACCGGCAGCATCGAGTCGGGCAGAGCGATGGGGCGGTCGTCCTCGTCGTAGACGATCGGGAACGGCTCGCCCCAGTAGCGCTGACGGCTGAACAGCCAGTCGCGCAGGCGGTAGGTCGTGGTGCCGGTGCCGTGGCCGTGCTCCTCGAGCCACGCGATGATGCGGGCCTTGGCGTCCTCGACCGCGAGCCCGTCGAGGCTCACGTCGGCGTTGGTCGAGTTCACGATCGTGTCGCCCTGGATCACCTGCACCGTCGGCAGGCCCAGGACCTCGGCGAACTCGGCGTCGCGCGCGTCGCCGTCGGGGACGGCCATGATGGCGCCCGTGCCGTAGCCCATCAGGACGTAGTCGGCCACGAGGACGGGGACCTGGGTGCCGTTGACCGGGTTGGTGGCCGTGCTGCCGGTCAGGACGCCGGTCTTCTGCCTGTCGGCCTGACGGTCGACGTCGGTCTTGGCCGCAGCTGCGACGCGGTAGGCGGCGACCGCGTCGGCCTGCTCGGGTGTCGTGAGCGCGTCGACCAAGGGGTGTTCGGGCGACAGGACCATGAAGGTGGCGCCGAACAGAGTGTCCGGGCGGGTCGTGAACACCCGGATCGGGCCCGCGGGGCTGGCGAAGTCGACGTGCGCACCGTGCGAGCGACCGATCCAGTTGCGCTGCATCTGCTTGACCGGCTCCGGCCAGTCGACGCGCTCGAGGTCGTCGATCAGCCGGTCCGAGTAGGCCGTGATGCGCATGTTCCACTGCCGCAGGCTGCGCGTGAAGACTGGGAAGTTGCCGCGCTCGGATCGACCCTCCGACGTGACCTCCTCGTTGGCCAGGACGGTGCCCAGGCCCGGGCACCAGTTGACCGGCGAGTCCGAGACGTAGGCCAGACGGTGCTGGTCGATGACCGCCGGATCGTCGGTGCCGAGCTTCTCGACGAGCTCGGCGATGGGCCGGGCCTTCTTCAGCTCAGGGTCGAACCAGGCGTTGAACAGCTGCAGGAAGATCCACTGCGTCCAGCGCACGAAGTCGGGGTCGATCGTCGCGAACGTGCGGCGCTCGTCGTGCCCCAGCCCCAGGCGCCGCAGCTGGCGGCGCATGTTGACCATGTTGGCCTCGGTGTTGACCCGCGGGTGCTCGCCCGTCGAGATCGCGTGGATCTCCGCGGGCAGCCCGAACGCGTCGTAGCCAAGCGCGTGCAGCACGTTCTTGCCGAGCATGCGCTGGTGCCGGCCGACGACGTCGGTCGCGATGTAGCCGAGCGGGTGCCCGACGTGCAGGCCCGCACCCGAGGGGTACGGGAACATGTCCATGATGAAGTACTTCTCGCCCAGCTCGGTGGCCGCGGGGTCAGCGAGGTCGCCCTCGGGATTGGCCGCGTGGAACGTGCCCTCGGCCTCCCAGCGGTCCTGCCAGCGCTGCTCGATCTCGGCCGCGAGCGCAGCCGTGTAGCGGTAGCTCATGCAGGGCCACTCGCCGGGGTGGCGTCCTTGATGGCCGGGATCAGGTCGGGCAGCTGGTTGTCGAACATCGACAGCGCCGCGCCGATCGCCATGTGCATGTCGAGGTACTGGTAGGTGCCCAGACGACCACCAAACAGCACCTGCGGCTCGGTCGCCGTGCGCTCGCGGTACGCCAGGAGCATCTGGCGGTCCTCGGGGGTGTTGACCGGGTAGTACGGCTCGTCGTCGCCCTCGGCGAAGCGCGAGAACTCGCGCATCACGACGGTCTTGTCCTTCGGCGCGTCGCGCTCGGGATGGAAGTGCCGAAACTCGTGGATCCGCGTGTAGGCGGTGTCGGCATCGGCGTAGTTCATGACCGAGGTGCCCTGGAAGTCACCGACCGGGAGCACCTCCTCCTCGAAGTCGAGCGTGCGCCACGAGAGGCGACCTTCGGCGTAGTCGAAGTAGCGGTCGACCGGCCCGGTGTAGACGATCGGCAGCTGGCCCAGCGTCTGCGCCTTGCTGGCGTCGTGGGAGTCGTCGAAGAAGTCGGTGTCGAGGCGGACCTCGATGTTCGGGTGGTCGGCCATGCGCTCCAGCCACGCGGTGTAGCCGTCGACCGGCAGGCCCTCGTGCGTGTCGTTGAAGTAGCGGTTGTCGTACGTGTACCGCACGGGCAGGCGGCTGATGATCTCCGGCGGCAGCTCGGTGGGCGGGGTCTGCCACTGCTTGGCCGTGTAGTCGCGGATGAACGCCTCGTACAGGGGGCGGCCGATCAGGCTGATGCCCTTCTCCTCGAGGTTCGACGCCGTGGCCGACTCGAACTCGCCGGCCTGCTCGGCCAGCAGCGCCCGGGCCTGGTCGGGCGAGTGCGCGGACCGGAAGAACTGGTTGACCGTACCGAGGTTGATCGGCAGGGGGTACACCTCGCCCTTGTGGACCGTGTACACGCGGTGCACGTAGCCCGTGAAGGCCGTGAAGCGGTTGACGTACTCCCACACGCGCTCGTTGGAGGTGTGGAACAGGTGGGCGCCGTAGCGGTGCACCTCGATGCCGGTCTCCGGTTCGAACTCGCTGTACGCGTTGCCCCCGAGGTGGGAGCGGCGATCGATCACGAC
>JAHEXN010000005.1 GCA_023252095.1 Actinomycetes bacterium
GCCCTGATGGTCGAAGCCGCGCGCGTTCGGGGTGCGTCGGAGGCCGTCATGCCGAACACCCTCGGTCAGGTCTGCGAGGGGACGGGGTCGAACCTCGTCTACGTGCTCGACGGGCGCGTCATCACGCCCAGTCTGGAGGCAGGCCCGTTGGCGGGCATCACTCGCGCCTTGCTGCTCGAGTGGGCGGCCGGCGAGGTCGAGATCCACGAGGAGGACCACCCGATCGAGGTCTTGGGTGCGGCCGAGGAGGTCATGCTCGTGGGCACCACGCGCGACGTCCAGGCGATCGATCGCGTCGACAAGCGCGAGCTCCCTGCGCCAGGTCCACTGACGCGGCAGCTGCAGCAGATCTGGGCGCGCGGGAGTGAGCAGACCCCCGGTCTGTGGGGGCTCGACGGCTGAGGCCTTGGGGACCCGGAGACCGGATTCGTGACGCCCCACGCGGGTGGGCTAAGGTGTCTGTCGCACCGACGGGCGATTGGCGCAGTGGTAGCGCGCTTCGTTCACACCGAAGAGGTCACTGGTTCGAACCCAGTATCGCCCACCGTCGATAAACCCCGGACAGCCAGCAGGCTTCCGGGGTTTCTCGCGTTCGGCCGCTCAGGCCAGCCTTGCTGAGGCGTCCCGGTTGAGCTCGGCGATGACCGCGCTCGTGAAGGCATCGACGAGAGCGGCGTCGTCGCGGAGCGAGGCGGGGAAGCACGGCACCGAGATCGAGCTGCCGTCGACGGTCAGCCGTGCGGTCGTCTGGATCGTGAACTCGCTGCCGAGCTCGGACCGTCCGGTGGACGTGCCGTCGAGCTCGAGGACTGCTCCGTCGATCGGCATCGATCGCACCGTCACGTCGTCCGGCGTGCCGCTCAGGGGGTCCTCCCAGCGTCCCGTGCCCGTCGCCACGACCCTGACGATGCGCTTCGGCAGCAGTGCCGTGTAGGCCACGCTGGATCCGCCGTCAGGCAGGTCGGTGCGTTCGCCGATCTCCGCGATCACGTTCCCGCCCTGGGTGGCCGCGAAGAACGGCAGCCAGACCGAGTGGGGCGGGATTCGGATGCCCTGGTTGAGCTGCCGCAGTCGATCTCTGACGCTGTCGCCGGTGATGTTCACATGCTGCCCTTCTGCCGTGCCGGGGGTCCCGACGGTATACGCGGGTGTCGACGTGCGCCTCGCCCCTGCGGCGCTGCGTCCATGATGGGGGAATGCGTTCCCTTGTCGTCGGTGCCCTGGCCCTGCTCCCGTTGCTCTCCGCTTGTGGCGGCGACAGCATCGAGTCGGCGCAGGCGGCCGCGAACGAGCTGGGTTGCGAGGACGTCGAAGAGGATGAGGTGGTCGGCGCCGACGAGACTCTCACGTGCACGGTCGACGGCAACGCCTACCGGATCGCGTGGTTCGCCGACCGCGAGAGCCGCGACCTCTACCGGACGGCCGCCGAGAACGTGAAGGAGTACACCGAGGAGGCCGGTGAGGACCCGCCGGGGGAGTTTGGCGTGGTGTTCGGCGACAACTGGGGTGTGGAGTGCCTCGACACGTCCTGCGACGAGGTCCTTGAGATCCTCGGCGGCGAGCGGATCTAGCGTCGGCGCCTGCCGCCGACGTGCGCCTGACCCTCCTCTGGGTGATCGTGGAGCCATGAAGACGTGGCACCGCTTCCGCGGACATCAGCTTGGCCCCGCCTCCGTGCTGGGCGTGACGCACTGGACCTGCTCCTGCGGACGGCGCTGGCTGCCGTAGCGCGGGGCGCGATCTGGCGGAACCGTCCTGCGCCGCGTGCGTGGGAGCATCGTGGTGTGGACCCGAGCATCGGCGAGAAGTTCGACAGGTTGCGGGAGAACTTCACGGTCCCGTCCAAGATCTCGGGCGTGGAGCTGGTCGAGATCCGGCGGGCCGGCGACGAGGCCGTCCTCCTGATTCGCGTCGAGTCGACGCCATGGCGGTACGGGATCGCCGTCGACCTCGCGGACACATCTCGGGAGTTCTACTACGACGACCCGGTCGAGTCGTTCGACGACTGGCTCACTGGTTTCCCGACCTACCTCATGGTGGCTCTGGACACCGGTGTCTTCTACTGGGCAGAACGCGTGGACCGCGGTGACTACATCGCGCTCCACCTCGCGCCCGCGTGGCCGAGTGATCGGCGGCACCAGCTCACCTCCGCCTGGCCCGTCGACGACCCGACCAGCGGCCTCGAGGAGGACAACGGCCTCGGGAGGATCGCCACGGCGACGGCGCACGTCGGACCCGGCGACTGGTGGGCCAGTCCTGCCGTGTCTGGGGTCGTGCTGGTCAGCCTCTTTCGTTCCGCGATGGTCAGGGCGTCCTTGCGTGGCTCGCACGAGTTCACGACGACCTGCGACGCCCCGGAGCTCGAGTGCCTCGGATTCGTCTGGGACGGCGACCTGCGTCGCGCGGACACCCGCTTGGTCGCGGTCGACCGCGAAGCCGCCGAGAGCATCCACCGGGCAGGGCTGGAGAGACCGCTGCCCCGATACCGCCGACGGGGATTCATCGTGGTCGACCACGACGCCCCCGATGCGGATGAGGGTTTCGTCGTGGGTGGGTAGGCCGGAGGTCAGCGCTTGCCGAAAAACAGGCGGAACCGTTGGATCGTGAGGGTCAGCAATGGCTTGCGGCCCGCCAGGAAGGCGAGCGGGCCGTCGGGGTCGAACGTCCAGAAGCCCTTCGCGAGCCCCAGGCGCGCTGATCCCTGGACGGGGGACACGAGCAAGGCGCCCTCGCGGTCCTGGGCGATGCGGAAGCCGAGCGGCAGGCGGAACGGCAGCGCCTTCCAGCGCGCGAGCGTCAGCGTGCCAATGCCGTGGGCGGTGTAGGCGCGGTTCGTGACGCGGTCGAACTCCGCGAGATGCTTCGGGATCGCCCAGAGCTCACGGCCGCCGGCCTTCGAGGCGGGGGAGTCGACCCAGATGTGCGTGATCGAGACCCGGGGTCGCCAGCCGTCGAGCACGAGCTGGGTCGCCATGATCTCGTCGTACGTCAGCGGGCTGGGGTCGTCGTAGCGGAAGAACGCCGCGCCGACGAGGACCCGCCCGAACAGGCGGATCTGGCGTGAGCCCGGGTGGTGCGGCGGGGGAGCGGCGCGGCGGGGGACGAGCCAGACGCCCACCTGGGCGTGGCCGTGGAGGTCCCACGGCTCTGGGGGATACGTCAGGCCCATGAGAAGTGCTCCGGGGTCAGGTGGCGGGTGGCGCGCTCGAACGGCTTGGTCGAGCCGGGCCAGTTGGACGTGATGCGGCCCGACGGGTGGCGGTACCAGTTGTCGCACTGACCCCAGACGGACAGGCCGAGCCGCTTCTGCACGCGCTCGTCGAACTCGCGCTCGGCCTCCTCGGTGACCTCGACGGTCTCCCACGAGCCGGCGCGCAGGCGGTCGAGCACCTGGCGCATGTGCCGGGCCTGCGCCTCGAGCATGTAGATGATCGAGCCGCCGCCCAGGTTGGTGTTGGGGCCGTACGACACGAACAGGTTGGGGAAGCCCGGCACGTACATGCCGAGGTAGGCGTGCGCGCCGTCGGCCCACTGCGCCGCGAGCTTGCGCCCGCCGACGCCGGTGATGTCGATCGAGTCCAGGAAGTCCTGGGAGTCGAATCCCGTGCCGTAGACGATGACGTCGACCTCGTGCAGCGTGCCGTCGGCGGTCTCGAGCCCCTGCGGGGTGACCCGCGTGATCGCGGCCGACTCGAGTAAGACGTCGGGCCGGTTCACGGTCGGGTAGAAGTTGTTCGAGAACAGGATGCGCTTGCAGCCCAGCGGGTAGTCCGGTGTCAGCGCCGCACGCGTCTCGGGGTCGTGCACCGACCGCTGCAGGTGCCAGTCGCAGACCTTCGCGATCGCCCGGCCCGTGCGCGTGCCGAGGTCGAGGCCGCGCGAGAACTGCTCGCCGAAGAACCACCAGAGGCCGCGCTCGTACGGGATCGCCTGGCGCCACCAGCGCGGGATGGCGGAGTCCGGCTTGGGGAAGATGTGGTTGGCGGAGCGCTGGAACAGCGTGAGGTGCGCCGCCTGCTCGGCCAGGTGCGGGGCGTACTGGATCGCGCTCGCCCCGACGCCGACCGCCGCGACGCGCTTGCCGGTGAGATCGAGGTCGTGGCGCCACTCGGCGGAGTGGAACTGCTCGCCCTCGAAGTCGTCGATGCCCGGGATCGGGGGAAGCTTGGGTCGGGAGAGCTGGCCCACGGCGCTGATGAGCACGTCGACGCGCTCGCTGTCACCGGCGGCGAAGCCGACTTCCCACTGCCGGTCGTCCTCGATCCAGTGTGCCGAGACGATCTCGTGGTCGAACTTGACGAGCGGCGTGACGCCGAGCTCGTCGGCCGTGCGGCGCAGGTAGTCGAGGATCTCGGCCTGCAACGCGTAGCGGCGGCTCCAGTCCTTGTTGACGTTGAACGAGAACGAGTAGAGCGGCGACGGTACGTCGCAGCCGGCGCCGGGATACGTGTTGTCGCGCCACACGCCGCCGAGCTCGGACGAGCGCTCCCAGAGGCGCACGTCGTTGTGTCCGTGGCGGGTCAGCTCGACGGCGGTGGCGATGGCGCCAAAGCCCGAGCCGATGATCCCGATCGAGGTCATGAGGTCTTCTCCTTGGTGGCGAACAGCAGGACGGTGTCGGAGAGCAGGTCGAGGGCCTCGTCGCGCGTGAGCGTCTCGCGCTGCAGCCACTCGCGGCACACGGACTTGACCAGGGCGGCGGTGGCCCGGAGCCGCGCGCGCAGGTGGGGGTCGTCGGGCAGCCCGATCGCGTCGAGCGTCAGGCGGGCGGCGTGGTCGTCGGCCTCGTCGACCACGAGCTGGAGGTCGGAGTCGCCGTGCAGGTTCGCAGCGCCGGAGACGCTGACCCAGGCCTGCCCGTAGGTCTCGGCGGCCTGGAGGATCCAGTCCATCGTGAGCCGGACCCGTTCGGGCAGTGGCAGGTGCGAGAGATCGGGCAGCTCGGACTCTGGCATGCGGATCGACGAGCGCATGACCTCGATGAACAGGTCGCGCTTCGACCCGAAGTAGTGGTTGATCAGGCCGCGCGCGACGCCCGCTGCCGCGGCGAGCTCTGCGGTCGAGACGTCGTTGAACGGGCGCTCCAGGTAGAGCGGGCGCACGGCGTCGATGATCTGGCGACGGCGCGCGTCGGGCTCGAGCCGGCTGCGGGCGGGAGCGGTCGCGGAGGAGGTCACGGCGCTAGTCTGACGACCCTATTGGCAAAGTGTCAATAGCGCGTGTAACCTGCACCACATGCGTGAGAAGACTGATCAGTACGACTACGACGTCGTCGTCGTGGGGTCCGGCTTCGGCGGCAGTGTCACGGCGCTCCGCCTGACCGAGAAGGGCTACAAGGTCGGGGTCATGGAGGCCGGTCGCCGCTTCGCCGACGACGAGTTCCCTGAGACGTCGTGGAGGCTGCGCCGCTACCTCTGGGCGCCGTGGGCGCGCTGCTTCGGCATCATGCGCATCACGCTGCTGAAGGACGTGCTCATCACGAGCGGCACCGGAGTCGGCGGTGGGTCGCTCGTCTACGCCAACACGCTCTACGAGCCGCTCGAGCCGTTCTACGCCGACCCGCACTGGGCGCACATCACCGACTGGCGCGACGAGCTAGCCCCGCACTACGCGCAGGCCAAGAAGATGCTGGGCGTCACCACGTACCCCGGTCGCACGCCCGCGGACGACCTCGTGGAGCAGCTCGCCCGCGACTACGGCGTCGGCGAGACGTTCCACCCGACCGACGTCGGCGTCCTTTTCGGCGACAAGCCGGGCGCGAACCTCGGCGACCCGTTCTTCGGCGGTGCCGGGCCGGACCGCAACGCCTGCCTCGACTGCGGCGCCTGCATGACGGGCTGCCGGCACAACGCCAAGAACACGCTCGTCAAGAACTACCTCTACCTCGCCGAGCAGAACGGCGCCGACATCCACGCGCTCACGACCGTCCACGACGTGCGCGAGCGTCAGGCCGGCGGATACGAGGTGCGCACGCGCCGCACGGGCAATCCGCTGCGGCGCAGGACCTTCACGGCCGAGCAGGTCGTGTTCGCCGGCAATGCGCTGAGCACGCAGGACCTGCTGCACCGGCTCAAGGAGCGCTCCCTGCCGCGTCTGTCGGACCAGATCGGTGCCCTGAGCCGCACGAACTCCGAGGCCGTCCTGTCGGCCCGCTCGACCGCCAAGGACGCCGACTACACCGAGGGCGTCGCCATCACGTCGTCGTTCCACCCCGACGCCGTGACCCACGTCGAGCCCGTGCGCTACGGACGCGGCTCCGGCGCCCTGAGCCTCATGAACATGGCCCTCCCGGACCGTCCAGGCCCGGGCGGACGCCTGCGCGCCGTGGTGCGGGGATACCGCCTCCTCGGCCTGCGCGGCACGTGGCGGATGCACTCGCCGCGCCGGTGGGCCGAGCAGTCGATCGTGATCCTCGTGATGCAGTCGGTCGACAACTCGATCACGACGTTCCGCAAGCGCGGGCTGCTCGGCACGCGCCTGACCAGCAAGCAGGGGGCCGGCGAGCCGAATCCCGACTGGATCCCGGTCGCCGACCGCGTCTCGAAGGACGTGGCCGCCGCGATCGGTGGTCATCCGGGGAGCTCGGTCGGCGAGCTCGTCGGAGTGCCGCTCACGGCGCACTTCATCGGCGGCTGCGTGATCGGTGAGACGGCCGAGACCGGCGTCATCGACCCGTACCAGCGCGTGCACGGCTACGGCGGCCTCCACGTCGCCGACGGATCCGCGATCTCCGCCAACCTCGGCGTCAACCCGTCGCTCACGATCACGGCCCAGGCCGAGCGGGCGATGTCGCTGTGGCCGAACAAGGGCGAGGCGGACCAGCGTCCGGCGCCGGGGCAGCCGTACCGGCGTCTCGACGCGGTGGCCCCGGTGGCTCCCGCCGTGCCCGAGGGCGCGCCCGCCGCGCTCCTGCTGCCCATGCCGCACGTGCGGCCGGCCGACACCATCGACGCCTGACCCCGGAGGGGCGTTCTTGCCTTGACGTAGCGTCAACGTCCTTGGCTGGGACGCATGACCTCGATCCCCACGTCCGCCCCGGCCCCCGCGCGTGCCGGCGCCGTTCCCCTCTACGTCCTCGGCGGGGCGCTCTCGATGCTGGGCAACGCCTCGATCGGCATCGTGCTGCCGTGGCTCGTCATCAGCCGCACGGGCGATCTGTCCGTCACGGCGCTGGTCGCCACGGCCGCGGGCGTCGCAGCCGTGCCAGCCAGTCTTCTCGGCGGGCGACTGGCCGACCGGTTTGGCGCTCGCCGGGTGGCGGTCGCCGCCGACCTCGGGTCGGCCTCGGCGGTCGCCGCGCTGGCGATCGTCGATGCGTCCGTGGGTCTGACGGTGGGCTGGTTCGTCGCGCTGGGCGTCGTGGGCGCGCTGTTCGACGTCCCGGGCATGAGTGCTCGACAGGTCCTCCTCGCCGACGTCGCGCGGGTCGGCGGACGCAGCGTCGACCTGGTCGCGGGGGCCTACCAGACCGCGTTCTCCCTCTCGTTCCTCGTCGGGCCGGCGCTCGCCGGGATCCTGCTCGCCCACCTGGACCCGATCGACGTCGTCTGGGTCACGGCGGCGTGCTCCGGCCTGGCCGCCCTGCTCACGTGGAGCGTGCCCGTCGCGAACCCCGAGGCGTCGGCGGCGACGCCGCTGCCAGGTGGCGGGTGGGGCGTGATCCGTCGCGACCCGCGGCTGAGGGCGACCCTGGTGATCGCGCTCGCGGCGACCTTCGTGACGCCGCCGCTGCTGAGCGTCGTGCTCCCCGGCCACTTCGCGGCCCTGGGGGAGCCGGGGGCCTACGGTGCGACGGTCTCGGCGTTCGCGGTCGGCACGATCGGCGGGTCGGTCCTCTATGCGATCCTCTCGCGCCGGTCGCGGCTGCTGGCCTACGTCGTGGGCATCGCGGCGATGACGACCGGCATGGTGACGATGGCCGGCCTGGGTGGCGTGCTCACGGTGGGCGTCGGCATGGCGGTCATGGGCGTCGGCTCGGGTCTGTACGGCCCGGTGTGGAACGTCTTCGTCGCCGAGCAGGTGCCGGTCGAGGTCCGCGCCCGGGTGCTGGGCTGGGTCAACGCCCTCGCGCTCGTCGCGGGACCCCTGGGGCTCGGCGCGCTCACGCTGCTGCTGACCGTCGCCGATCTCCGCGCGGCCTCGTTCGTGATCGCCGGCGTGTGGGGAGCAGTTGGGGTCTTCGCGCTCACGAGCCGGAGCGCACGTGACGTGGCGCGCCCCGTGCAGGAGGATGCCGAGCATGCTGTCGATCGGTGAGCTCGCGGCGTTCGTCGGCGTCTCGACGCGGACCGTGCGGTTCTACCACTCGCGCGGACTGCTGCCGGAGCCTCCGCGCGACGAGGCGGGCTACCGGCGCTACACGGCTGAAGACGTCGTGCGACTCTCCCGCATCGTCGCGCTCGCGTCGGCCGGGGTGCCGCTCGTGCGGGTCGGCGAGCTCCTCGAGGCGGGGGAGGCCGAGTTCGCGGCTGGCGTGGCCGAGGTGGACGCGAGCCTGCAGGCCGAGATGAAGCGACTGCGCGCCCTCCGGTCGACATTGGCCGACCTCGACTCGCCGGACCGGCTGGCGCTGCCGGAGATCCTGGGCCGGGCGATCGAGAAGATGCGGGGCGCCGGAGCGCCCACGGCCTACGTCGACCTCTACCGGGACGCCTGGATCCTCGCTCATGCGCTCTATCCAGCCGAGATCCGGGCCTACCTCGCGGAGTTCGACCTGTGGTCGGACCCGGTCTACCTCGACATGCAGGTGCGGATGCTGCAGCTGGCCGACGTCGACGCCCACGACCCGAGGGTCGATGCGCTCGCCGAGGACACCGTCGACTGGATGGAGGCGAACCGGGACGCCGGCAGCCTCAAGGGATACGGCGAGCTGTTCAGCGACGAGCGTGCGAACCGGATCCTGACGGCGCAGTGGATCATGACGTCCGCGTGGGACCGCCTCAGCGAGCTCGTGATGAACGGGGCGCAGGAGCGCGGTCTGGTGCCGACGACCCCCGAGGGGTAGTGCTCCCGACCGGGCTAGGCTGACGCCCAAGAGCGCTGCCCAGTCGTGGGGGTGGCCCAGCTGAACAAGGAGATCGCCATGTCCCTGAACGTCGTCGTCAACGGTGAGTCGCGGGTCGTCGACCCCGGTACCAAGGCCTGGCAGCTGTTCAGCGAGACGCCCGACGTCATCGCCGCCCGCATCGACGGGGAGCTGCGCGACCTCGCGACCGATCTCGCCGACGGCCAGAGCATCGAGCCGGTCGACATCGCGTCGCCCGACGGCCTCGACATCCTGCGGCACTCGACCGCCCACGTCATGGCGCAGGCCGTGCAGGAGCTGTTCCCGCAGGCCAAGCTCGGCATCGGCCCGCCCATCACCGACGGCTTCTACTACGACTTCGACGTGCCAGAGCCGTTCGTGCCCGAGGACCTCGAGAAGATCGAGACCCGGATGCGCAAGATCGTCAAGGAGGGCCAGAAGTTCTCCCGTCGCGAGATCGACGACGACGCGGCCCGCGCCGAGCTGGCCGACGAGCCGTACAAGCTCGAGCTCATCGGCCTGAAGTCCTCCGCCGGAGACGCGGCCGAGGGTGCGAGCGTCGAGGTCGGCGACGGCGGCCTGAGCATCTACGACAACCTCAAGCGTGACGGGTCGCTGGCGTGGAAGGACCTCTGCCGGGGGCCGCACCTCCCCACGACCAAGCGCATCCCGGCGTTCAAGCTCATGCGGTCGGCGGCGGCCTACTGGCGCGGCAACGAGAAGAACAAGCAGCTGCAGCGCGTGTACGGCACAGCGTGGCCCTCGAAGGAGGCGCTCGAGGAGCACCTGCACCGCATCGAGGAGGCGCAGCGTCGCGACCACCGTCGCCTCGGCACCGAGCTCGACCTCTACAGCTTCCCCGACGAGATCGGTTCGGGTCTGCCGGTCTTCCACCCCAAGGGTGGCGTCATCAAGCGGGAGATGGAGGACTACGTCCGCCGCCGCCACATCGAGGAGGGCTTCGAGTACGTCGGTACGCCGCACGTCTCGCGCGAGGAGCTCTTCTACACCTCGGGCCACCTGCCGTACTACGGCGAGAACATGTTCCCGCCGCTCGACCTCGACGGGCAGCCGTACCGCCTCAAGGCCATGAACTGCCCGATGCACAACCTCATCTTCCGGTCGCGCCAGCGCTCGTACCGCGAGCTGCCGCTGCGCCTGTTCGAGTTCGGGCACGTCTACCGCAACGAGAAGTCGGGCGTGATCCACGGCCTGACCCGCGTGCGCGGCTTCGCGCAGGACGACTCGCACTCGTACGTGACCCCCGAGCAGGCGCCCGACGAGGTCGCTCACCTGCTGAACTTCATGCTCAGCCTGCTGCGCGACTTCGGGATGGACGACTACTACCTCGAGCTGTCCACCCGCGACGACCGCAAGGACAAGTTCATCGGGTCCGACGAGGAGTGGGCCGTCGCCACGAAGGTCCTCGCCGACGTCGCCGCAGCCACGGGTGTCGAGGTCGTGCCCGATCCCGGCGGAGCGGCCTACTACGGGCCGAAGATCTCGGTCCAGGCACGTGATGCCATCGGTCGCACCTGGCAGATGGGCACCGTCCAGTACGACTTCAACATGCCGTCGGCCGAGCGGTTCAACCTCGAGTACATCGCTCCCGACGGTTCTCGGCAGCAGCCGGTCATGATCCACTCGGCCAAGTTCGGCTCGATCGAGCGGTTCATGGGCGTGCTCGTGGAGCACTACGCGGGCGCCTTCCCTCCGTGGCTCGCCCCGGTGCAGGCCGTCGGCATCCCGGTCGCGGAGCGGCACACCGAGCACCTGCGGGCGCTGGGGGAGCGGCTCAGGGCCGCCGGCATCCGGTTCGAGCTCGACGAGTCCGACGAGCGAATGCAGAAGAAGATTCGCAACGCGCAGACCCAGAAGGTGCCGTTCATGCTCCTCGCGGGCGACAACGACGTCGAGGGTGGCGCCGTCTCCTTCCGGTTCCGCAGCGGTGAGCAGGAGAACGGCGTGCCGCTCGACGACGCCGTCGCCCGCATCGTCGCCGCCGTGGAGTCCCGCACGCAGGTCTGACCTGGGGCGGTGGGCCAGCAACCCTTCGCGATCTCAGAAGGTTGCTGGCCCACCGCTCACGCCGGGCGGCGGTGAGCAGGCAACCTTCTGGCACTCGGTTGAGGTTGCCAGCTCACCTCCTTCTGTGGGCATCGACCGAAGAGCAGGTCCCAGGTGGGTCCGAACTCGGGCGCCCGCCCGCGGTAGCCGCGCTCGACGAGCAGCGCGTGCGCCGTGAGCACCACGGCTCGTGGGCGTGCGCGCATGGCGGCTGTGACCTGCAGGTACTCGATGTCCCGTGACCGCATCCAGGCGTACCGGCCGATGTCGCGTCGGACCTGTTCGGGATCGACGAAGTGTTGAGAGCCCTCGTACTCGAGCGCCAGCGCCCACTCTGGCAACCACAGGTCCGACGTGGGGGCGTGTGGATCATCGGCGATCCTCACGTTGACCTCGGGCCGTGGAAGCCCGGCGAACTGGAGGAACACGCGTGTCTCCGACTCGCCGGGTGACCGCGCGGCGCCGTCGAGATATCGAGCGACCCACAGGGCCTCCTGTGCGCCGGGTCTCCAGCGGTCCCGCCACGCCAGCTCGACCAGTCCCGCCGGCGACATGTGGCCGCGGTGCAACAGCCAGTCACCCACGACGACGAGGTCGATGACCCGGGCGGTCGCGGCGTACCCGATGAAGGCCGCTGACCCGCTCACCCCGACCGGGTCGCACGGTGGCATGATCTCGGTGCGGTGGAGGAAGACGCCGTCCAGGTCGAGGTGGTGGTCGCCGACGATCGAGAGGTGGATCGGATCGAGAGGTCCGTGGTCCAGTCCGAGCTGCTGGACCCGAGTCAGGTGGCTCACCCGTGCCCGTTCCGGGACCGCCAGTCGAGCAGCCTCGATCGCGTCGCCGTGGGTCATCTCATGCCCGGTCCAGACCCAGACGCCGCTGTGGAGACGCCGGAGCTCTCTGCCCTGGAACTGGCGAGAGGTCATGCCGGCCTCGAGCGCTTCGCGACGGGTGAAGGGTCGGCGGCGCAGGTGATCGGGAATCCGAGGGGCTCGAGGCATGACGCCAGCCCACGTCACCCGGGTCCGCCACGGAAGGGTTGAGGCCCGACCTGGGGATGGTGCCCACCTGGGGACATGAGCGGCGAGCGGTGGGCCAGCAACCTCTCGGGCGTGTCAGACGGTTGCTCGCTCACCTTCCATCCGTTCGGGCGGTGGACCAGCAACGTCGCGAGCCCGAGAGCGGTTGCCTGCTCACCGCTCCGGGTCGCGGTCGGGTCCTCGCCACGCACTAGGGTGGCCGACGTGACCGAGGGACCAGACCGGCTGCAGCGGCTCTACACGCCGTACCGCATGTCGTACGTGCGAGGCGAGGAGTCCGAGGCCGACGCGGGGGAGCTCACGCTCGCCGCAGGGGCCGACCCCTCGTGCCCGTTCTGCCGCATCGCGGCCGGGGGTGCGCAGTCCGAGCTCGTCGTGCACCGCGGCGAGGCGTGCTTCGTCGTGCTCAACCTGTACCCGTACAACCCGGGCCACCTCATGGTTGTGCCGAACCGGCACGTCGCCGACTACACCGACCTGAGCGCCGCCGAGACCGCCGAGGTCGCGTCGCTCAGCCAACACGCGCTCCGCACGATCCGCCGGGTCTCCCAGCCCCACGGTTTCAACCTGGGCCTGAACCTGGGCGGAGTCGCGGGCGGATCGCTGTCGCAGCACCTTCATCAGCACGTCGTGCCGCGGTGGTCGGGCGACGCCAACTTCATGACCGTGCTCGGGCAGACCAAGACGTTGCCCCAGCTGCTCGAGGACACGCGCGACCTGCTGGCTGCGGCCTGGTCCGACGACGCCTGAGACCCCACCCTCGATGTCCCGGGAGGACACCGCACCATGCTCGAACGCTTCCGTCAGTTCTGGACCAACGTCTGGGCGCCCCTGGCGAACCTCTTGCTGAAGTGGGGCGTCAAGCCCGACCACGTCACGATCGTCGGTACGGCCGGCGTCGTGTTCGGCGCGCTGTTCTTCTTCCCCCGCGGTGAGCTGTTCTGGGGCGTCATGTTCATCACGGCGTTCGTCTTCAGCGACATCATGGACGGCTACATGGCCCGCCAGTCGGGGCAGGCGAGCAAGTGGGGCGCCTTCCTGGACTCGACGCTCGACCGCGTCGGCGACGCCGCCATCTTCGGCGGGCTGGCCGTCTACTACGTGTCGGTGCACGCCGAGGCCGACCTGGGGGAGGTGCGCTGGTACTTCTACCTGAGCCTGGTGTGCCTCGTGCTGGGCAACCTGACGTCGTACGCGCGCGCCCGTGCGGAGAGCCTCGGAATGCAGGCCAAGGGGGGCATCGCGGAGCGTTCGGACCGTCTGGTGTCGATCCTCGTCATGACGGGCTTCAACGGCCTGCTGGGCTGGGACTTCCTGACCGAGATCACGCTCTGGGTGCTGGCGCTGGCCAGCCTCGTCACGGTGTTCCAGCGCATGGCGATCGTGCACCGTCAGGCCGTGCAGGACCCCGGGCTGGGCTGAGCGGGGGACCTGCCGCACCGCGTCATCGGCGCAGGTCAGGGGGCATTCGCCACGACTCACCAGCAATGTGCCATCGGCATTGACACATTAGATGTGGCGTGCTCATACTGGCGACATGACCGTGACTGCCGCGCACGACCTCGACCAGACCCAGGACGCGCTCCCGACCCTCGACGGCGCCGAGTACGCCCAGACCCTGCAGCAGCTCTCGCAGGCTTCGGTCGACCGTCACTTCGACGCGTTCACCGACATCCCGTGGGACCACCCGGACTTCCAGGTCGATCGCACCGACGAGCGCTGGATCCTGCCCGACGGCATCGATCCCCTCGGCTCGCACGCCTGGTACAAGGCGCTGCCGGTCGAGCGTCAGATCGAGATCGGCATGTGGCGCCAGGCCAACATCCTCAAGGTCGGCCTGCAGTTCGAGAACATCCTGATCCGCGGCATCATGCAGTACGTCTTCGCCCAGCCCAACGGCTCGGCCGAGTTCCGGTACCTCACGCACGAGGCGACCGAGGAGTGCCACCACACGCAGATGTTCCAGCAGTGCGTGAACCGCATCGGTGTCGACGTGCCGGGCATGCGCCGCTGGATGCGAGCCGTCTCCGGCCTGATCCCGCTCGTCGCCTCACGCTTTCCTGTCGGGTTCTTCATCGGCGTGCTGGCCGGCGAGGAGCCGATCGACCACACGCAGAAGCAGATCCTGCGCGGCTCGAAGCAGCTGCCCCCGCTCCTGGCTCGCATCATGCAGATCCACGTCGCCGAGGAAGCGCGGCACATCTCCTTCGCGCACGCCTACATCATGCGCCACGCCCCGCGGCTCGGATGGTTCGAACGCCGTCTCGTCGCGCTGCTGTTCCCGGTCATCATGCGTGTCCTCGGTGACGCGATCCTGATCCCGCCGAAGGAGCTGCGCACCCAGATGGGCGTGCCGAAGGAGGTCCTCGACGAGCTCTACTGGGACTCGCCGCAGTCGCAGGAGTTCCTGGCCGACCTGTTCAGCGACGTGCGGATGCTCGCCGAGGAGTCCGGGCTGATGACGCGCTCGTCGCGTCGCGTGTGGCGCTGGCTCAAGATCGACGGCCGTTCCTCGCGCTACCGCAGCGAGCCGCCGGCAGCGCTGATCGACGCCGCCTGACGTGCCCCACGTCGTCACCCAGCCGTGCTGCGGCGACGCCTCGTGCGTCTTCGCCTGCCCGGTCAACTGCATCCACCCGACCCCCGACGAGCCCGACTTCGCCACGGCGGAGATGGTCTACATCGACCCCGTGTCCTGCGTCGACTGCGGTGCCTGCGTTCGAGCCTGCCCGGTCGGCGCCATCAAGCCGCACACCAAACTGGGTGACGACGAGCTCGTCTTCATGGAGCTCAACGCGCTGTTCCACGCCGACTCCGACGCGGGCAACGGTCTCGAGTCGGCCACGCGGCCGGCGCAGGCGCCCGTCCCGCCCGTCGTGCGGGTGCCCGAGGGCGTCGCGCTCGACGTCGCGATCGTGGGAGCCGGTCCGGCCGCGCTCTACGCCGCCGACGAGCTCCTGAAGCAGCACGGTGTACGGGTCACCGTGTTCGACCGGCTTCCCACGCCGCACGGGCTGGTGCGCGCCGGGGTCGCGCCCGACCACCAGCACACCAAGGACATCGGAAAGCTGTTCGCCAAGATCGAGGCGCAGCCGGGCTTCGAGTACCGGCTCGGCGTCGAGGTCGGACGCGACGTGACGCACGACCAGATCCTCGCCAGCCACGACGCCGTGGTCTACGCGACCGGCGCACCGGCCGACCGGCAGATCGGGGTCCCGGGCGAGACGCTGCCCGGAACGGCCACCGCGACCGAGGTCGTGGCCTGGTACAACGGCCACCCGGATCACGTGGCGGCGCCGCTCGACCTGTCGGCCGAGCGCGTCGTGGTGGTCGGCAACGGCAACGTCGCGCTCGACGTCGCGCGGGTGGTCCTCAGCGACCCCGACGAGCTCGCCCGCACCGACATCGCCGACCACGCCCTGAGTGCCCTGCGCGACAGTGCCGTGCGCGAGATCGTGCTCGTGGCCCGGCGCGGCCCCGCGCAGGCCGCGTTCACGGTTCCGGAGATGGTGGGACTTCTGCACCACCCTGACATCGACGTCGTGGTCGAGCAGCGCGAGCTGCTGACCGGTGACGACCAGAAGTCCTCGCTCCTGCGTGACGGATCCGTGGCGACGATCGACCCGAGTCGGCGACGTGTCGTGCTGCGGTTCCTGGCCGCGCCGGAGGCCGTCGTCGGCGATCACGCCGTCGAGGGCCTGCGCGTCGTGCGCACGAGGCTCGAGACGGCGCCCGGCGGCATGATCGTGGCGGTCCCGACCGAGGATCGCGAGGTCATCGAGACGGCCTGTGTGCTCCGCTCGGTGGGCTACCGGTCGACCCCGATCCCCGGCGTGCCGTTCGACCCCGCCCTCCACCGCATTCCGAACGTCGGAGGCCGCGTGCTGGCCGAGCCGGCCGGCGACCTCCTGCCCCGGACCTACGTCGTGGGCTGGGCCAAGCGTGGACCCACGGGCTTCATCGGCACCAACAAGTCGTGATCGCTCGAGACCGTCAACGCGCTGCTGGCCGATGTCGCGACGGGTCGCATCACACCCGCCGATCGCGTTCGCCCCGTCCTGACCGACGGGGCCGCTCTGAATCGCGCCGACTGGTTGCGCCTGGACGCTCACGAGCGCCGTGCCGGACGCGAGCAGGGACGCCCGCGTCGCAAGGTCGTCGACCGTCTCACGATGGTGGACGTCGTGAGGTCCGCCAAGGCCGCTCGATAGACTTGCGGAGTGAGCACCGAACAGAGCACCAGCACCCCCAGTGAGGTCGGCACCTCTCGAGTCAAGCGCGGCATGGCCGAGATGCTGAAGGGCGGCGTCATCATGGATGTCGTCGACGCGACGCAGGCGAAGATCGCCGAGGACGCGGGGGCCGTGGCCGTCATGGCGCTCGAGCGTGTCCCGGCCGACATCCGTGCTCAGGGCGGCGTCGCCCGCGCGAGTGATCCTGACCTGATCGACGGCATCATCGAGGCCGTCTCGATCCCGGTCATGGCCAAGGCCCGCATCGGCCACTTCGTCGAGGCGCAGATCCTCGAATCGCTCGGCGTCGACTACATCGACGAGTCCGAGGTCCTGACCCCGGCCGACTACGCCAACCACATCGACAAGTGGGCGTTCAACGTCCCGTTCGTGTGTGGTGCCACCAACCTCGGCGAGGCCCTGCGGCGCATCACCGAGGGCGCGGCGTTCATCCGCTCCAAGGGCGAGGCGGGTACCGGCGACGTGTCCAACGCCGTCACCCACATCCGCAAGATCACCGGTGAGATCCGCCGTCTCCAGGGCCTGCGTGACGACGAGCTGTACGTCGCGGCCAAGGAGCTGCAGGCGCCGTTCGACCTGGTCAAGGAGATCGCCTCCACCGGCAAGCTCCCGGTCACGCTCTTCACTGCTGGCGGCATCGCGACCCCGGCTGATGCAGCGCTCGTCATGCAGCTCGGCTCGGAGGGCGTGTTCGTGGGGTCGGGCATCTTCAAGTCGGGCAACCCGTCCGAGCGTGCCGAGGCCATCGTCAAGGCCACGACGTTCTACGACGATCCCGACGTCGTCGCGAAGGTCTCCCGTGGCCTGGGCGACGCGATGGTCGGCATCAACGTCTCCGACATTCCCGAGCCGCACCGCCTCGAGACCCGAGGCTGGTGAACCTCGGCGCACCACCCGGTGCGCCCGACCCCTAGTTGCAGATTGAGACTGGTGTCAAGGCTTTTCTGACGACCCGCCTCCCTCCGGGGAGGCGGGTCGTCAAGATTTCACTGAAAGCGCGGTCCCCTCGCGTGGACGCTGCCGACGCGCGTTTGGACGATATTTGTCCACATCATGAGACGCTTTACGCCTGGGGAGCAGAAGAATCGATGAATTGCCGTCACGCGGGCGTCAAGCGGGCGTTTCCTGGGTGTCACGTCAGGGAGGCGTGGGGATCGTCACCGTTTGGGAGAACACCATGAAGAAGTCCACCAAGGGCGTCGTCGCCGCCGGAGCTGCTGCCGCCATCCTGCTCGGCGGGGCCGGCACGCTCGCGTACTGGACCGCGCAGGACACCGTCGACGCCGGCGACATCACGTCGGGCAGCATCACGCTGACCGACGTCGTGTGTGGTGCCGACTGGCTCGAGGACGGCGTCGCCGTCGCCCTGATCGTGCCCGGTGACACCGTGACGAAGCAGTGCACGGGCACCTTGACCCTCGTCGGCGACCACATCGGCGCGACCGTGGCGCTCGACGACGCGTCTGTCGCCACCGCCGAGGCCGCGTTCAACGACGAGGTCGACATCACCGCGACGATGACGTCTCCCGCCGCCACGGTGACGGCGCCGGACGTCTACGACGTCACGGTCGACATCACGGCGGTCTTCGACGGCGCCGGAGCGACCAACGAGTCACAGGGTGACACCGGTGACCTCAACGCGTTGGAGCTCGTGGCCACCCAGACCCACGACACGACGACGCCCTGATCGCAGCCCAGTGAGGACGTCATCGGACCCCGCGCCTGATGCGGGGTCCGGTGGCTCCACCGCAACGACATGACCTCGACTTCGTCGGTACACCGCCCCTCCGGTCCGCTCCGCCTCGCGTGGCGCGTCCTGGTGTGGACGGTGCTGCTGGCACTGGCGCTGGTGCTGGTCTCTGCGGTCCTGCTGCCCCGGCTGGCGGGCGCGACGCCGTACACCGTGCTGACGGGCTCGATGAGGCCGGACTATCCACCCGGAACACTCGTCGTGGTCAAGCCGGTCGCGATCGAGGACATCGCCGTGGGCGACGTCATCACCTATCAAGTCGAGTCGGGGGAGTCGGCGGTAGTCACGCACCGCGTCGTCTCGGTCGGCTCGACCGTGAGCGGGTCCGGCGAACGGGTCCTGCACACCCAAGGGGACGCGAACGACGTGGCGGACCAGGAACCCGTCCGCGAAGTCCAGGTCCGGGGCCTCCTCTGGTACTCGGTGCCCCACCTGGGACACGTCAACACCTGGATTCCGGGATCGACCCGGCAGTTCGTCGCGACCGGCGCTGGTGCAGTGCTCGCGGCCTACGCCGCCTGGATGTTCGGGGCCGGCTTGGTCGATCGACGCAGCAACGAGAAGCGGAAGGGAGGTGCGCACATCGCATGAGCACCTCACGACGCATGCGTCCTGTTCTGCCGGCCGCCGTGGTCCTGGCTCTTCTGGTCTGGCCCGTGCCGGTCCAAGCCGCCGACGAAATCGGTCTCAGCATCGATGGAGTCGCCTGGGCGCCCCAGCTCATGCTGCCGCTGTTCGACCCCTCGACGGTGTGGGTCCCGGGTGGCACCGAGACCCGGTCGTTCGAGCTGCGCAACCAGGGGCCGTCCGCGGCATCCCTGACCCTCGAGGCGCTGAGCCAGGGCGGCGATGCCGTGCTGGCCGCTGACGTGGGCGTGAGCGTCCGGGTCGACGGCGGCGCCTGGACCCCTGTGGAGCTCGGCAGCACTCCACGGGCCACCACTGCCCGCCCGATCCAGGCGGGAGCCGATGTGTCGGTCGACGTGCGTGTCGTGCTCGACCCCGCCTCCGGCAGCGCGACGCAGGACCGCGTGATGCCCCTGTCCCTGCGGGTCACCCTCGTCGGTGACGCTTCGGGAGGCGACGATCCGGACGCCATTCAAGACCACGAGGGCGTGCTCCCCGGTACCGGCACGACGCTTACCGCTGATCGGTTGCTTGCCGCCCTGACGCTGTGCGCCGCAGGCCTTGTCCTGATCGTCTGCCGGCGGTCCCAAGTCGCCCGCGCGGACAGAGGCACCTCATGAGCCGTCCGAGCTGTCCCGCGCCGGGCCACCGTCGCGCGTCCCGCGCACCGCGCGGCCGGGTGACGTCGGTGCACGTCCGCCTGCTGCTGTGCCTGGGTCTGCTCGCGCTGCCGGCCGGCGTGGGCACGATGGCCTACTGGACCGACTCCGCCACGATCGCCACCGGCCCCATCCAGTCGGGCACCCTCGACCTCACGGTCGGCACCACCGCGGCCGACAGTGTCAACCTGCCCGGTCAGGGCGGCACTTTCGAGTACTCGCAGCTGACGATCGCGAACCTGGTGCCGGGGGAGAGCATCGCCCGCCCCTTCGCGGTGCACAACGCCGGCAGCGTGCAGTTCTCGTACAACGGTTCGATCTCCACGATCAACGACAACTTCGTCGCCTCGGGGAGCGGGCTGCGGGTGCAGATCTACGCCGATGGCCTCCCGACCAACACCGGCGTGGAGGCCACGGGCAACCGTTCGGGCGCGTGCACCGGCACCGTCGTGAGCGACCAGGCCGTGAGCACCGCGACGAGCACGGTCACGATCCACTCGACCAACCAGGTGCTTGCCGCGGGTGCCTCGCGGGTCTACTGCGCGCGCATCCTGCTCCATGCCAGCTCTCCCACCACGATGCAGGGCCAATCGACCGCCCTCGTGATCGGCCTGAACGCGACCCAGGTCGGGGCCCCGTGATGCGCCGGGTCGCAAATGCGCTGCTCTGGGCAGGCGCCGTGCTCGGGGCGCTGAGCCTGGTCGCCGCCGTGCTCGTCGGCGTCTTCGGGCTCGTGCCGTTGATCTTCACGTCCGGCTCGATGTCGCCCGACATCCCCGCCGGCTCGTTGGCTGTGGCCCGCTCGGTGCCAGCCGCAGACCTGGCCGTCGACGACGTCGTCAGCGTCGACCCGGCGGAGGGAGCCCGGGTGACCCACCGGGTCGTGGCGATCGATGCCACGGGTGACGGCTTCCTGCTGACCCTCAAGGGTGATGCCAACAGCGAGCCCGATGCGGAGCCCTACCCGGTGACCGAGGCCGATCGCGTGATGTTCTCCGTGCCGTGGGTCGGCTACGCGCTGTCGGCGATGAACAACCCGTTCGTGCAGTTCGTCGCGGGGGTCCTCGCGGCCGGCATCGTGTTCGCGGTCCTGTCCTCCGCTCGTAGCGGTGGAGGAACGCGACGGGCCGCTCGACGCGGCACCGTTCGGTCGCCTGCAGCCAGCCGGGTGGTGGTCGGCCTCCTGGTCGCGTCCGTGCCAGCCGTGGCCGTGCTGCAGCCGACGGAGCCGACCATGGCCGCCTTCACCGACCTCGGCGGGACTGTCACGACCTCGGGCTTCGTCGGCCACCGTGTGGGTCAGCCGGTCGACATCACCTGCAGTGCTGCCCTCCTGCAGCTCACGGTGGGGACGACGGTCCACGACCCCCGGTACACCTATTGGGCCCAGGCGTTCACGACCGGCAGCGCAGGAACAGCCATCTCCAACCCCAAGCAGATGACGGGAACCGGCTCGACTCGATCGGCCACCTTCGGGACGGTGAGCGACTTCCTGAGCCAGCCGATCGTCGGCACCAACTACGAGATGCGCGTCTATGCCCGCGTGAACGGGACGTCGTGGCAGTCGCACGAGTACCGCGTCCAGCACTTCAGCCGGACGTTGACGGTCATGACGTGCGGCGTGGCGCCGACGACGCCCACGATCGACTTCGCCGAGCCGGTGGACGGCGCCCGTCACGGCTTCATCGTCACGGCCTCACGCCTCGCCTCGGTCTGTGGGTCTGCGTACGGGGCGACCACGGCGGCGGCCTGCGGCACCGTCTCGGACGACGGCTCGATCACCTCGGTCGAGTACATCTTGCAGCGCACCGGGCTCTTCCTCGGCACGCGCTGCTGGGACGGCGCCGCATGGGTCATCTCCTGCGCCTACCGCGCGGCGAGTCGCAACACGTCCACCAACCCCCAGCGTTGGGCCGTGTCTCGGACCAATGACCCGTACACCGCCTACGCCGACTACACGTTGACAATTCGGGCCACCGACAACGAGGGCCGTGTCACGACGCGCACGATCACCTACGCCGTCGCCCTCGTCTGAGGTGCGCCCGCCCGGGTCACTACGCTCGTCGGGTGCCTGCTTCCCCCACGATCGGTGTCTTCGCCCTGCAGGGTGACGTGCGGGAGCACGTCGCCGCGCTGACGCGTCTCGGTGCCACGGCCATCACGGTGCGCCGCCCCGAGGAGCTCGCGCGATGCGATGGCCTCGTGCTGCCTGGCGGGGAGTCGACCACGATGTTCAAGCTCGCGCGGACCTTCGAGCTCTTCGAGCCGATCGTCGACCGGATCAGCGGCGGGATGCCGACGTTCGGCACGTGCGCCGGGATGATCATGCTGGCCGACCGCGTCAAGGACGGGACGCGCGACCAGGAGACGTTCGGCGGTCTCGACGTCACGGTGCGTCGCAACGCGTTCGGACGCCAGGTCGACTCCTTCGAGGGCGACCTGGACCTCGTGGGTCTCGCCGACCCGGTCCACGCGGTGTTCATCCGCGCGCCGTGGATCGAGCAGTCAGGGGAGTCCGTCGAGGTGCTGGCGTCGGTCGACGTGGCCGGCGCGGATAGGATCGTCGCGGTTCGACAGGGCCACCTGCTCGCCACCGCCTTCCACCCGGAGGTCGGTGACGACGACCGGGTGCACGGCCTCTTCGTCGATCTCGTCACGCAGTAGAGAAGAGGGGACGCGCCATGTCAGGGCACTCCAAGTGGGCCACCACGAAGCACAAGAAGGCCGTCGTCGACGCCAAGCGCGGCAAGATGTTCGCCAAGCTCATCAAGAACATCGAGGTCGCGGCGCGCACGGGCGGACCCGATCCTGACGGCAACCCCACGCTCTACGACGCGATCCAGAAGGCCAAGAAGTCGTCGGTCCCGAACGACAACATCGACCGCGCGGTCAAGCGCGGTGGCGGCATCGGCGACGACGCGGTCGACTACACCACGATCATGTACGAGGGGTACGGCCCCAACGGCATCGCGATGCTGATCGAGTGCCTCACGGACAACAAGAACCGTGCCGCGATGGAGGTCCGCACCGCCATGACGCGCAACGGCGGCACGATGGCCGATCCCGGCTCGGTCTCCTACCTGTTCCACCGCAAGGGCGTCATCATCGTGCCCGCCGAGCAGGAGGGCGGCGAGACCAACGAGGACGACATCCTGATGGCCGTGCTCGACGCTGGAGCCGACGAGGTCAACGACCTCGACGGCGCCTTCCAGGTCGTGTGCGAGGCCACCGACCTGGTCGCGGTGCGCACCGCGCTGCAGGAGGCGGGCCTCGACTACGACTCCGCGGATGCGTCGTTCGTGCCGTCGGTGCAGGTCGAGGTCGACGTCGACGGCGCCACCAAGGTGCTCAAGCTCATCGACGCCCTCGAGGACTGCGACGACGTCCAGAACGTCTTCGCCAACTTCGACGCGAGCGACGAGGTCATGGAGCAGGCCCAGGCCTGAGGTGAAGGTCACCGACCCCACGGGGGACATCTGGCGGGTCAGACGCCGATGGTTGCCATGGCGGCCGCGGCCGAGAGACATCGATGGTGGCAGTCCGAGCGACATGGGTGTCGCGGCTCCGGACGATCTGGTGATCGGGTTGGCGATCGTGATCGGGTTCATCGTCGTGGTGATCCTCGCGCCGTGGATCCTCGTCGGGGCGTTCCTCGCGATCGAGGTGTTGATCGTGGTGCTGCTCCTACCGTTGTTCGTGCTCCTGCGTGGACTCCGCATCGCCCGTTGGCCGGTGGCGGTGCGGCGCGGTCGGACCCTGGTCTGGGAGGAGTCGGTCCGGGGCTGGCGGGGTTCCCGCGAGCGCATGCGCACCATCGCCGAAGCCATTGCCGCTGGCCGCGTCAGCGAGGTCGTTCCGGAGCCACCGGGCGTGTCGTGACCGGGGGAGTCGGTGCTGCCGCCTAGGCTGTCGAACATGAGTTCGGTCGGACTGCGGGTCATGGGCATCGATCCCGGCCTCACGCGCTGTGGTGTCGGGGTCGTCGAGGGGTCCGTGGGTCGACCCATGAACCTCGTGCACGTGGGCGTCGTGCGCACGCCCGCCGACCTCGACGTCGCCCGCCGCCTGCTGCTGCTGGCCGACGGCATCGAGGCCGCCATCGCCGAGCACCGTCCCGAGGCGGTCGCGATCGAGCGGGTCTTCGCCCAGCACAACGTGCGCACCGTGATGGGCACGGCGCAGGCCAGCGGCGTCGCGATGGCGGTCGCCGCCCGACACGGCCTCGGCGTGCATCTGCACACCCCGAGCGAGGTCAAGGCCGCCGTCACGGGCAGCGGCCGCGCCGACAAGGCCCAGGTCGGTCAGATGGTCACGCGCATCCTGCGGCTCACCGAGGCGCCCAAGCCCGCCGACGCCGCCGATGCGCTCGCGATCGCGATCTGCCACGTGTGGCGCGGGGGAGCGCAGCAGCGTCTGGCCGATGCCCTCGCCAGGGCCGGCCGATGATCGCCTCCCTGCGCGGCACGGTCGTCGCGATCCAGCTCGACGGAGCCGTCCTCGACGTCAGTGGTGTCGGGTACTTCGTCCGCAGCACGCCCGGCACGCTCGCGACCCTCCGCCTCGGCCAGGAGTCGACCGTCAGCACCACGTTGGTCGTGCGCGAGGACTCCATGACGCTCTTCGGCTTCGGCAGCACCGAGGAGCGCGACATGTTCGAGCTCGTCCAGACCGCCAGCGGCATCGGCCCGAAGGTCGCGCTCGCGATGCTCTCGGTGCTCGATCCCGACCGTCTGCGGTCGGCCATCGCCCAGGCTGACCTCGCCGTGCTCACGTCGGTGCCGGGCATCGGCCGCAAGGGCGCCGAGCGCATCGTGGTCGAGCTCAAGGACCGCGTCGGGCTCGCCACGACCGTCAGCGCCACGGGCGCGCCTGCTTGGCGCGAGCAGGTGCACGAGGCGCTGCTCGGGCTCGGCTGGAGCGCCCGCGACGCCGAGTCGGCGGTCGACACCGTGGCCGCAACCGGTGACGGCACCGAGCCGGAGGTCGCCACCGCGCTGCGCGACGCCCTCCGATCACTGGCGCGGTCGTCATGAGTGGGCCACGATGAGGGACGACGAGCCCCTCGAGACGGGCGAGGTCGGCATCGTGGCGCCGGCCGCCGGCACCGACGACCGCGCCTACGAGGCGGCGCTCCGCCCCCGCACGCTCGAGGAGGTCGTGGGGCAGGACCGCGTCCGCGAGCAGCTCGCGCTCGTGCTCGAGGCGGCCACCGCTCGCGGATCCGTGCCCGACCACGTGCTGCTCTCCGGCCCGCCCGGGCTGGGCAAGACCACGCTGGCCATGATCATCGCGAACCACCTCGCAGCGCCGCTGCGCATCACGAGCGGTCCGGCCATCCAGCACGCCGGCGACCTCGCGGCGATCCTGTCGGGGGTCAACGAGGGCGACGTCGTGTTCATCGACGAGATCCACCGCATGTCCCGCCCGGCCGAGGAGCTCCTCTACATGGCGATGGAGGACTTCCGGGTCGACGTCATCGTCGGCAAGGGCCCCGGCGCCACCGCGATCCCGCTGGAGATCCCGCCGTTCACCGTGGTCGGTGCCACCACGCGGGCCGGGCTGCTGCCGGGCCCGCTGCGCGACCGCTTCGGCTTCACTGCCCAGCTCGACTACTACGCGCCGGCCGACCTCGACCGCATCGTCACCCGCTCGGCCGGGCTCCTCGCCCTCGAGCTCACGGTCGACGGGGCTGCCGAGATCGCCGGCCGGTCCCGCGGCACCCCTCGCATCGCCAACCGGCTGCTCCGGCGGGTGCGCGACTACGCCCAGGTCCGCACGGGCGGCGTGCTCGACCTCGAGGCCGCGCGCGCCGCGTTGGCGCTCTACGAGGTCGACGAGCTCGGCCTCGACCGGCTCGACGTCGGCGTGCTGCGTGCTCTCTGCGCGAGCTTCGGCGGGGGCCCGGTCGGTGTCTCGACGCTCGCCGTCGCGGTCGGCGAGGAGCGCGAGACGGTCGAGGAGATCGCGGAGCCGTACCTCGTGCGGCTCGGGTTCCTCGCCCGCACCCCTCGAGGTCGGGTCGCGACTCCGGCCGCGTGGCGACACCTCGGGCTCACTCCGCCCGTCGGCGCCGACCCGCAGCTCGCGCTCCCGGACGACCTCGCAGGCCCCGATGCGTAGGCCGAGCGGCACGGAATCCTGATTTCTCGCTGAATCCCGGTCTCGGGGCGCTGTGCAGGGTGTCACGGCGTCTACACTTCCCGATGGCCCACAGGCCGATCCGCTTGGCGTCCGGCGCCCGGCGATGTCCTCACCCTCGTCTGGAGCTTCCGCGTGTCCGAACTGGCCGGCTTCATCCCGCTGCTGCTGATCGTCGTGATCTTCTGGCTGTTCATCATCCGGCCCCAGCGTCGGCGCCAGCAGGAGTACTCGACGCTCCAGAGCCAGCTCGAGCCCGGCCTGGAGGTCATGACAACGAGCGGCATCTTCGCCGAGATCGTCTCGATCAACGACCTCGATGCGGTCCTCCGGATCGCCGAGGGTGTCGAGATCCGCGTGCACCGTCAGGCGATCGGCCAGGTCGTGCGACCTGAGCCCGACGCGACCGAGGGCGACTGATGGCCGCCCCCGCGCGCGGCCGCAAGGTGCGGCGTCCGGGTCGCACGCTGCTGCTGTTCCTGTCCGGCGTCGTCGCGATGTTCGCGCTCGTCGGGTTCATCGACCTCGAGGACGGCGGCGGTCACGGCGCCTGGGTGCCGCGCCTGGGTCTGGACCTGCAGGGCGGCACCCGCATCACCCTCCAGGCGGAGTCGACCGGCGGCGACGTCTCGGCAGCGAACCTGAGCCAGGCCCGCGGCATCATCGACCAGCGCGTCAACGCCACCGGCGTCTCGGAGGCCGAGGTCACGACGCAGGGCGGCAACCAGATCGTCATCGAGATCCCGGGCAAGGAGCGCGGCGACATCGTCGACCAGGTCGGACGCACGGCACAGCTGCAGTTCCGGCTCGTCTGGCAGCAGCAGGTCGCCTCGACGGGTCAGGCGCTCGACGAGGCCACGGCCCAGCAGGCCCAGGCCGCGGTCGACGCGGGCGACTGGTCGAAGCTCAGCCTCGACCAGCTCGTCGCCGGTGAGACCCAGACCCCGGCGTCGCTGCCGGCCGAGTACCAGACCGCGATCGCAGCACTGCAGCAACAGGCCCAGGCGTTCGTCTGCGCCCCGGACAAGCTGGCCGTCGTCGACACCGCGAAGGCGCCGATCGTGACGTGCGACCCGAAGACCGGCGAGGTCATGGTGCTCAGCCCGGCCGTCATCGGAGGCTCCCACGTCAAGGACGCCAACGCCGCCGTGCCGCAGAACACCGCCCAGTGGGTCGTCGACATCGAGCTCGACGGCGAGGGCGGCGACACGTTCGACACCGTCACCGAGGCGCTCACCCCCACGCAGGGCCGCTTCGCCGTCGTGCTCGACGGCGAGGTCATCACGGCACCGACCTCCAACGCGCAGATCACGAACGGCAAGGCCCAGATCAGCGGCAGCTTCACGCAGGAGACCGCGGTCGACCTGGCGAATCAGCTCAAGTACGGCGCGCTTCCCCTCACGTTCACCGTGAACGGCGTCTCGGTCGAGGGTCCGACCCTGGCGGGCAGCCAGCTGCAGGCCGGGCTGGTTGCCGGAGCCATCGGCATGGTGCTCGTGCTGCTCTACGGACTCTTCTACTACCGCGGGCTCGGCCTCGTCGTGGTCGCGTCGCTCGACGTCGCCGCGGCGATCACGTACGGGCTGGTGCTCCTCCTGGGCCAGGCGATGGGCTACACCCTGACCCTCCCGGGCATCGCTGGTCTCATCGTGGCGATCGGCATCACGGCCGACTCCTTCATCGTCCTGTTCGAGCGCATCCGTGACGAGGTGCGCGACGGCAAGTCCCTGCGCCTCGCGGTCGAGGCCGGCTGGGAGCGCGCGCGGTCGACGATCCTCGCCGCCGACGCGGTGTCCTTCCTCGCAGCCTTCATCCTGTTCATCTTCGCGATCGGCGTGGTGCGTGGGTTCGCGTTCGCCCTGGGGCTCACGACCCTCGTCGACATTCTCGTGGTGTTCCTGTTCACCAAGCCGCTGAT
>JAHEXN010000213.1 GCA_023252095.1 Actinomycetes bacterium
CGCTCGCTTCTGCGCCATCGGCATGGACGCCGGCAGCGAGGCCGACACCGCCCTCGAGGGGCAAGCACCTGACCGTTACGCGCTGGACCTCTGGGCCGCGGAGGCCGTCCCCGAGGAGATCATCCGGTCCACCAGCACGATCGCCACCTACTGGCACGGAGTCGCGCGCGGAGACCACCGCTGACGCCCTGAAAACGAACCCAGGGGCCGTGGCCGCCTCAGCGACCACGACCCCTCAGATTCCGTCAGACCGACGGAAAAGACTACGCGTCCTGCTTGGCCTTGCCCTCGATGATCGCGCCAAGCACGCCAGCCACGAAGGACGGCGAGTCGTCCGTGCTGAGCTCGCGGGCCAGGTCGACCGCCTCGCTGACGGCGACGGCGTCCGGGACGTCGTCGGCGAAGAGGATCTCGTACGTGCCGAGGCGCAGCAGGTTGCGGTCGACGCCGGGCATGCGGTCCAGCGTCCAGCCGCGGGAGTGCTCCGCGAGGAGCTCGTCGATGCGCGCCTGGTTCTCGGCCACGCCCTCGACGAGCGTGACCGTGTAGGCGTTGATCGGCGGGTGGTTCGTCACGAGTCGCTCAACCAGCGAGCCGCCCATCGAGAGGCTCTGCAGCTCGGACTCGAAGAGGATGTCGAGCGCGCGCTTGCGGTACTTGGTGCGCGCTCCCATTAGGACTTCACGCGGCCGAGGTAGCTGCCGTCGCGGGTGTCGACCTTGATCTTCTCGCCGGTCTCCAGGAACAGCGGAACCTGGATCTCCTTGCCGGTCTCCAGCGTGGCGGGCTTGGTGCCGCCCGAGGAGCGGTCGCCCTGCAGGCCCGGATCGGTGTGCTGCACCGTGAGCTCGACCGAGAGCGGGAGCTCGACGTAGAGCACGCGGCCCTCGTTCGTGGCCACGACGGCGTTGGTGTTCTCGAGGATGTAGTCGACCGCCGTGCCCATCTGGGCGGGAGCGATCTCGATCTGGTCGTACGTCTGGATGTCCATGAACACGTACGAGGAACCGTCGTTGTACAGGTACTGCATGTCGCGCTTGTCGACCGAGGCCGTCTCGACCTTCGTGCCGGCGTTGAACGTCTTGTCGACGACCTTGCCGGACTCGACGTTCTTGAGCTTCGTGCGGACGAAGGCGGGACCCTTGCCCGGCTTCACGTGCTGGAACTCCACGACAGCCCAGAGCTGTCCGTCGATGTTCAGCACAAGGCCGTTCTTCAGGTCGTTCGTGGTGGCCATCAGCCAATCTCCAACAAGTCGGTGGGCGCCGGCGTGAGGACCTCGGGATCTCCCGGAGTCACGCAGACGGTGTCTTCGATGCGCACGCCGCCACGACCGACCAGGTACACACCCGGTTCCATCGTGAGCACAGTGCGGTCGACCAGTCTACCGGTGCGCGTGGGCCCGAAGAACGGGTCCTCGTGGATCCGCAGACCCACCCCGTGCCCGAGCCCCGTCGTGAACTGGTCGATCCACCCCGAGGCGTCAAGATCGCCGCGCACGGCGGCGTCGATCTCGGCCGGCGTCCCACCGACTCGGAGGCCGTCGACACCCAGCGCCTGCGCCTGCCGGACGGCCTGGTGGATCTCACGCTGCCAGTCGGCGGCACCGCCGAGCACGACGGTGCGCGTGCAGTCGGCGTGGTAACCGCCGACGCGCGCCCCGAAGTCAATCTTGAGCAGGTCACCGACGGCGAGCACCCGGTCGGTCGGGCTGTGGTGCGGGATGGCCGAGTTCTCGCCGGCAGCGCAGATCGTGTCGAAGGCCGGCGCCTCCGCACCTAGGTCGACCATGAGGCGTTCGAGGCCGACGGCGACCTCGCGCTCGGTACGACCGACGAGCGGACCGTCCCACGTGCGGCGCAGCGCCTCGACCGAGATCGCGCAGGCCTGCCGGAGCAGCTCGACCTCGGCGGCGTCCTTGACCTCGCGCAGGCGCTCCACCAGCGTCCCGGCGGGGACAGGCGGGTGGTCCAGCTCCTCGACCAGCGTGGCGTGCTGGTCGACCGTGAGGACGTGCGTCTCGACCGCCCATCGCTCCCCTGACGCCAAGGCTGCAGCGGGGCCGAGCAGGGTCGGGGCGACGTGGATCTCGACACCCGGGCACTCCGCCGCCGCCTGGTCGCGGTACCGGCCGTCGGTCACGAGCGTGGCACCCCCGTCCGCGGAGAGCACGACGGCACCGTTGGATCCCGTGAACCCGCTCAGGTATCGCACGTTGACGAGGTCGGACACGAGCAGACGGTCGGCGTCCAGCTCCCGCAGCGCCTGCGCGGCGCGGTCACGCCGGCTCCCCCAGTCCATGGTCACTAAACTCATGCCCCGCGCGATCAGGCGCTGACGGCGCGGTAGGCGTCGCGGAGCAGGTACTCATCGGTGACCGGCAGGATCGTCGGCGAGGCGAGACGGTCGAGCACGACGAAGCGCAGCGTGGAGCCACGCGTCTTCTTGTCGAGCCGCATCGCGTCGAGCACCTGGGGCCACGCATCGGCACGGTAGGCCGTGGGCAGGCCGACGAGATCGAGCGTCGCCCGGTGACGCTCGACGAGCTCGTCGTCGATCAGGCCCTGCGCCCGAGCGAGCTCGGCGACGAACACCATGCCGACGCTGATCGCCTCCCCGTGGCGGATCGCGTAGCCCTCGTGGCGTTCGATCGCGTGTCCGAGCGTGTGGCCGTAGTTGAGGGCCTCGCGCCCGATCGTGCCGCCGGCGCCCCCACCCTCGCGCAGGTCGCCCTTGACCGTGGCGGCCTTGACCGCGATGCCCTTGGCGATGAGCTCGGCCACGACGGGCGAGCGCACGTCGCTCGCCGCTCGCGGGTCGGCCTCGACGAGGTCGAGGATCGAGGGATCGGCGATGAAGCCGCACTTGACGATCTCGGCGAGTCCGCTGCGGACCTCGCGGACCGGGAGCGTCACGAGCGCGTCGAGGTCGCACAGGACCCCGGCAGGCTCGTAGAACGCGCCCACGAGGTTCTTGCCCTGGGCCGTGTTGATACCGGTCTTGCCACCCACGGCAGCGTCAACCATGCCGAGCACCGTGGTGGGGACGTTGATGAAACGCACGCCGCGCAGCCAGGTGGCGGCGACGAAGCCAGCGAGGTCGGTCGTGGCTCCGCCACCGAGGCCGATCACGACGTCGGAGCGCGTGAACCCGGCCTCGCCCAGCACGCGCCAGCACTCGGTCAGCACCGAGGCGGTCTTCGCCTGCTCGGCATCCGGGACCTCGATGACGCGGACCGCGACACCGGCGTCAGCCAGAGGCATGCGCAGGGCCGTGGCCCGGTCGGCGACGCTCGGCGCGTGGATGATCGCGACGCGCGCGGCATCTGGCCCCACGAGGTCGAGAACCCGATCGCGCAGGCCGCGTCCGATCACGACGTCGTACGGCTGGGCCGTCGCGACGCGGATCCTGCTGGGAGCGGGACTCATGATGTCTCCTCAAGGCTCTGCTCGTGGTCATCTCTGATGAGCTGCAGGACGAGGTCGGCGACCTCGTCGGCGGTGCGGTCGTCGGTGCCCACGCTCCAGCGGGCCAGCGCGGTGTAGATCGGGCGACGCTCGTCGAGCAGACCCTTCAGGCGACCGCGCACGTTGCCGACCAGCAGCGGTCGGCTGGCGTTCAGACCCACCCGGCTGGCGGCGCCGGCGAGGCCGACCTCGAGGTGCACGACCCGGTGCCCTGCCAGGCGTTCGCGCGTCGCGGGACTGAGGACGGCACCTCCCCCGAGCGCCAGCACGCCCGTGTGATCGTCGAGTGCGGCGGCGACGGCCGCCTCCTCGAGGGCGCGGAAGGCCGGCTCACCGTCGGTCACGAAGATGTCCGAGATCTCCCGGCCCGTGCTGGCCACGACGTCAGCGTCGGTGTCGCGCAGCTCGAGGCCCAGCCGCTCGGCGATGCGGGTGCCGACCGTGGTCTTGCCGGCTCCCGGGGCGCCGATCAGGACGACGAACGGCCCGGACGCGCCGGCCCGGTCTGGACTCAACGGAACCTCAGGTTCGACCGGTAGCCCTCGACGTTGCGCCGGGTCTCGCCGAGGGAGTCGCCACCGAACTTCTCCAGCACGGCCTCGGCGAGCACGAGCGCGACCATGGCCTCCGCGACGATGCCGGCAGCCGGAACCGCGCACACGTCGGAACGCTGGTGGTGGGCGCGCGTCTCCTCGCCCGTCGTGACGTCGATCGTGCGCAGGGCGCGGGGCACCGTCGCGATCGGCTTCATCGCCGCACGCACACGGAGGATCTCGCCCGTCGTCATGCCGCCCTCGGTGCCGCCGGACCGGCCGGACGCGCGGCGGATGTTGTCCAGCCCGGTCTCACCGCCGGGGATGATCTCGTCGTGCGCGAGCGAGCCACGGGTGCGGGCCAGCTCGAAGCCGTCGCCGACCTCGACGCCCTTGATCGCCTGGATGCCCATGAGAGCCGCCGCGAGGCGGGAGTCGAGGCGACGGTCCCATGCGGTGTGCGAGCCGAGGCCCGGCGGCAGACCGTGCACCGCGACCTCGACGACGCCACCCAGCGTGTCGCCGTCCTTGTGCGCGAGGTCGATCTCGGCCACCATCGCCGCGCTGGCCTCGGGGTCGAAGCACCGGACCGGATCGGCGTCGAGCGCGTCGACGTCGCGCTTGGCGGGGACCAGGCCGGCCGGGGCCTTGGCGGTGCCGATCTCGACGACGTGCGACACGATCGTGGCGCCGGTGGCCTGCTCGACGAACTGGGCGGCGATCTCGCCGAGGGCGACCCGCGCCGCAGTCTCGCGGGCGCTGGCGCGCTCGAGGATCGGGCGTGCCTCGTCGAAGTCGTACTTCTGCATGCCGGCGAGGTCGGCGTGACCGGGACGCGGGCGCGTCAGGGGCGCGTTGCGCTTGAGCCCCTCGAGCACGTCGGGGTCGACCGGGTCGGCCGCCATGACCTGGTCCCACTTGGGCCACTCGGAGTTGCCGATGCGCAGTGCGATCGGGCTCCCGAGCGTGAGCCCGTGGCGAACCCCGCCGATGATCTCGAGGACGTCGGCCTCGAACGACATGCGGGCACCACGGCCGTAGCCGAGACGGCGGCGCGCCAGGGCCGAGTCGATGTCCTTGGACGTGACGGACACCCCGGCAGGGATGCCCTCGATCAGGGCGGCGAGCGCCGGGCCGTGTGACTCACCGGCGGTGGACCAACGAAGCATGGCGCGATTCTCCCACGCCCGCGGAGTGCGCCGTCACGAGCCGTACAGAGCAGGCCCCCACGTCGCACCCACGACCGCGCCCAGCACCAGGTACTGGCCGAACGCGAAGCTCTTGCGGTCGATCAGCCGGGCCAAGGAGAGGACCACGCCGGCGACCGCACCGACGAGGAAGCCGGCGTAGAGGCCCGCGAGGGTGACCTGTGGACCGAGCGGGCCGAGCACGAGCGCCAGCACCGCCGCGAGCCTGACGTCGCCGTAGCCGAGGGCGCCTCCGAAGTACCGTCCGATCTCGTACAGGACGCGGAAGATCACGTAGACGACGACGTTGGCGATCAACGCCCGCACCAGGATCTGCACGTCCTGCTCGATCAGCGCCGCGAGCCCGACGAGCGCCCACGTGGCCATGTACAGCGGGGCGACGATCGCGTACGGCAGCAGGCGGGTGCGGATGTCGACGTACGACAACCAGGCCCCGACGCCCGTGACCAGGACCCACGCGGGCATGAGCGCCGGCAGGTCCGTGCCCCACGCGACCGCACCGGCGAATGCCGCCGCGACGACGCCGAGCACGGGCGACAACCACCGAGGACGGCTGATGTCGGCGTAGGTGCGCTTGTCGTCGTCAGGCTCATCAGGTTCCGGCACCCGCGCGACGACCCAGGGCCCGAGGGCACCGATGACACCGGCCGCGACCGCGCTGAGCAGGATCTCCACCCGGCGAGGCTAGCCCGGCCACGTGCTGACCAGGGGACGCCGTCCCCAGGGCGCTGCGAGTTCAGTCGGGCAGCGGACCATCACCTTTTCGCCACGGCCAGCCACGCGCCGCCACCACGGGCCGAGCCGAAGGCGAGGCAGGCGCCCGGGCGCAGCCCGGCACCGGTGAGGAACGAGCCGGTGGAGCGGCGACGAAGGAGCCGCGCGCCCTACCGCGCAG
>JAHEXN010000214.1 GCA_023252095.1 Actinomycetes bacterium
GGGCCGCTACGAGCGGGTCAACCCGTCGCACTCGTGGAACAGCAACAACATCGGCACCAACGTGCTGCTGTACCACCTGCAGCGCCACAGCGACCACCACGCCAACCCCACGCGCCGCTACCAGGCCCTGCGCGACTTCAAGCAGGCCCCCGTGCTGCCCACCGGATACGCCGGCATGATCGTGGCCACCTGGATCCCCCAGATCTGGCGCAAGGTCATGGACGAACGCGTCCTGTCCCACTACGACGGCGACATCACCCAGGCCAACGTCCACCCGAGGATGAAGCAGAAGTACTACGCCCGCTTCAACGCGCCGGCCCCGCAGGAGACGCCCGGCGAGGAGGTGGCGGTCTGACATGGCGAAGTTCATCTGCCCCAACTGCGAGTACGTCTACGACGAAGCCACCGGCGACCCCCGCGAGGGCTGGCCCGCCGGCACCCCCTTCGACCAGATCGACCCCGACTGGACCTGCCCCGACTGCGGCGTGCGCGAGCAGGTCGACTTCGTGCCCGCCGAGGAGTTCGTCCGCAACGACCAGGACGGCAACGTCATCAGCCACGAGACCCGCGAACAGGCGCTCGCGCGCCAGCGGGCCGAGAAGGAGCAGCAGTCATGAAGGTGTGGGAGTGCCAGCAGTGCGGGTTCGTCTACGACGAAGCCCAGGGCTGGGAAGAGGAGGGATTCCCGCCCGGCACGAAGTGGGAGGACATCCCCGACGACTGGACCTGCCCCGACTGCGGCGCCGCCAAAGCCGACTTCGCGATGTCCCAGGTGGGCTGATGCCTCACCGCCGGCCCGGTACGGTCGCGGCATGACCGTCACGACGTTCCGGGCCTCCGTGCAGGGTCAGCTCCGTGAGCGTCTTCTCGACTCCGCGCAGGCGCAGATCGAGAAGCGGGGCTGGTCGTCGGTCACGATGTCACGCATCGCGGCCGAGGTCGGGGTGAGCCGTCAGACGGTCCACAACGAGCTCGGCACCAAGCGGCAGCTCGCCGAGCACCTCGCGATGCGAGAGCTGGCGCGGTTCCTCGAGGTCGTGCAGGAGCGCATGGCGGAGCAGACCGACGTCGTCGACGCGGTCGTGGCGGCCTGCGAGGGTGCGCTAGAGCTGGGGGAGCGCAGCCTCCTGGTCCGCACGATCGTCGGCTCCGTGCCCGGCGAGCACGACCCCGACCTGCTGGCGATCCTCACGGTCGAGTCCGGCGAGATCATCGACACGGCGGGCGCTGCCGTCAAGCAGTGCATCACCGACGGTGGGTTCGACCTGCCCCTCACCGACGCGGAGGTCGACATCGCGGTCGAGAGCGTCGTGCGACTCGTGCTGTCGGCGATCACCCGACCCTCGAAGTCACCGGCCGCGGCGGCCGCTGACATCGGCTGGATCCTGCGGCTGGCGCTGCGCGGGGCGCGCAGCTGATGCCGCTCAGTGGGCCAGCTTGAGGCCCACGACGCAGGCCACGATGCCGAGCAGCAGCACGATCTTCACGATCGACACCGCCTCGTCGCCGCTGGCCATCGCGTAGCCGGCCGTCAGGGCCGCCCCGATGCCGACCCACACGGCGTAGGCAGTGCCGACGGGCAGCGTGCGCATGGCCCACGCGAGCCCAGCCATGCTGGCGACGATGGCCGTGGCGAAGACCGCGGTCGGCATGAGGCGGGTGAAGCCCTCCGAGCGGCCGAGGGCGGTGGCCCACACCGCCTCGAGCACTCCGGAGACGATCAGGACGATCCAGGGCATGACGACTCTCCTCGAGCATCGTCTTGTCGCTGGCCGGGTACGACGCGCCTCGTCCGGGTGCCCGTGCGGGCACCCCCGACGCTAGCAAACGGTGGTGCGCCTCAGATCCAGGAGCGGAACCACATGCGGGCCTCCCACGCCGACCGCGGGATGGTCTCGCCGGTCAGGATCGGGTGGAACCACCAGAACAGTCCGATCGCGACCACGGCGTACGCCAGCACCCCGCCCACGAGGACGCGGCGGGCGAGCGGGCCGGCGGTGTCCCACACGTCGCGGAGCACGAGGCAGATCGCCGCGATGAGGAACGGCAGCATCGTGACGGCGTAGAAGGAGAAGATCGGCCGGTCGTCGAAACGGAACCACGGCAGCCAGAGCGAGGCGATCATCGCCAGGAGCACGCCGTGCTTCCAGGACCGCTCCCACAGCCACATCGCGGCGCACGCCACGACGGCCGCCGACCCGAGCCACCAGACAAGAGGGTTGCCGAGCAGGGTGATGACACGGATGCAGGAGTCGCCGGCGCCGGCCCCGCACATCGCGGCCGGCAGGTCGTTCTGCGCGTCGACCGCGACCGGGCGGCTCAGGATCGTCCATCCCCACGGGCTCGACTGGTACGGGTGCGTCTGGTCCGCGAGGTACTCACCGGTGTGGAACCGGTAGTCGAGCAGGTGGAACTGCCAGAGCTGGCTGAAACGGTTGCCGTCGCCGAGGTCGAAGCGCGCGGCGTAGACCTCGTGGTGCAGCAGCCAGCCCGTCCACGTCGCGACGTAGACCACGAGGGCGACGACGACGAGCGAGACGAATGCCGGACCGCCCACGAACACCAGCGCGCGGGCCCACCACGCGGCCTTCGGCTCGCCCGTGTCGCGCAGCGGCGAGCGCCACCGGAGCAGGAGCTCCCACCCGACGACGAGGAGTCCTGCGACCGCGAGAGGGAACAGGCCGCTCCACTTCGTGGCGATCGCCATGCCGAAGCAGAGGCCCGCCAGCAGCTGCCACGGACGGACGGGGCGCCACCGCAGGCTCGTCTCGAGGTGCTGGGAGATGCGGTCGCGGTCGGCGACGAGGCACGCGACGGCCGAGAGGATCCAGAACGTCAGGAAGCCGTCGAGCAGTGCCAGCCGCGACATCACGAAGTGCATGCCGTCGACGCACAGCAGGAGGCCGGCCAGGCACCCGAGCCACGTCGAACCGGTCAGACGGCGGACGAGACGGGCGAGCACGAGCACCGTGAGCGCGCCGACGACCACCGCGCTGATGCGCCACCCGAAGCCGTCGAGGCCGAAGAAGTGCTCGCCGACGGCGATGAGCCACTTGCCGCCCTCGGGGTGCGCGACCTGGGTCGGGAGCTCGGTGAACAGGCGGGTCGTCTCGCCGGAGGCGATCCTGCCGTCGGCACCCTCCGCCGCGTCGCGCGCGTACCCGACCTCGAGCATCGACCACGCGTGCTTGGCGTAGTACGTCTCGTCGAACAGCAGGCGGTTGGGCGATCCGACGTTCCAGACGCGCGTGACGAACGCCAGCAGCGCGACCCCGATCGGACCGATCCACCCCCACACGCGTCCGTCGACCCCTCGCACCCGATCACCCTAGCGACGCCCGGGTGGGCGGTGGATGAGCCACGTTTGCTCCGGGGCGGTGGTGGGCGGTGACTCAGCCACCGATCGAGCCCCCGGAACGGTGGCTCAGGCACCGCCCCGCCCCCTCGCATGGTGTCCACAGGTCGCCGTCGCCCACAACGACAGAAGTGTTCCGTGGCGGAGGAGCACCGCGGTCCAAGGCTGGACGTCATGAGACCTCGAAACGAGCTGCCGGACGATCTGGCCGGGCGGGCCTTCCACCGGCGTGAGGCCCTCGCGGCAGGCCTGACGAGCCGCACGTTGGAGCACCCGCGCTTCGTGCGGGTCCACCACGCTGTGTACCGGCTCGAGTCCACGCACCTCGACCGGCTCGGACAGATCAAGGCCGCCGCGCTGGCGCTGCCCGCCGATGCAATGGTGAGCCACACGACCAGGCTCGAGATCGCGGGCGTGCGGGTGGGGCCAGCGACCTTCCACTTCACGGTGGCTCGCGACCTCCACCTCGACCTGGAGGGCGTCATGTTGCATCGCACCGTGAAACTTCCGCCCTGTGACACCACAGGTGTCTCGCCTGCGAGTGCCTGGGTCCAGTCGGCGTCCATCCTGCGTCCGATCGATGTCGTCGCAGCGGCCGACTGGCTGCTGGCGCACCGGTTCGCGGATCGGGCGGCGCTCGCTGTCGCCGCCGACCTCGACCCGTGGCGACCCGGCGCGAGCAGAGTTGATCGGCTCCTGCCCTGGATCGACGGACGTTCGGCGTCAGTCCCTGAGAGCCAGACCCGGATCACGCTCGGCGCAGCGGGCTTGGAGCGGCCCGAGGTGAACGGGCGAGTCATGGACGGGTCGCAGCTCGTCGCGATCGGCGACCTGGTCTGGAGACGGTGGCGCTTGCTGGTCGAGTACGAGGGCCGTCAGCATGCTCTGGACGCGACGCAGTTCGCCTGGGACATCGAGCGGTATCGCCGTCTTCGCGAGATGGGATGGAACTACCTGCAGATCACGGCTCGGGACCTGGCGAACCCGCGGCGCCTGGTTCGGATCGTCCACCGTGCACTTGTCGCGCAGGGTTACGACGGTCCTGCTCCGACCTACGGCGAGGTCTGGCAGTGGATCCACGCCGTGCCGCGCGCGGCCGAGTTCGCCCCTCGCTGACCGTTCGGCACGGCGAGCGGTGCGCTGGCCACGTTTGGAGGCGGCTCAAAGGTGGCTCGCACGCCGCTCGCCCTCCAGGGCTGCCAAAGGTGGCTCACTCACCGCCCACACCCCCCGCCCGGCCGGACGTGGGGGAGGACAGATGGCACGATGCAGGCATGTTGATCCTCGCGGGCACCTCGATCGGTCAGGTCTCGGACGTGTCGCGGCGCCTCGGGCCCGCGCTGTCGAGTGCCGACGTCATCGCGGCGGAGGACACGCGGCGCCTCGCCCGGCTCACGAGCGAGCTCGGCGTCGAGACCCGCGGCCGGATCGTGTCGTTCTTCGAGGGCAACGAGCAGTCGCGCACGTCGGAGCTCGTCGACCTCCTGCGCGTCGGCTACTCCGTCGTGCTCGTGACCGACGCCGGCATGCCGAGCATCTCCGACCCGGGCTACCGGCTCGTCTCCGAGGCGGTCGAGGCCGGCATCGAGGTCAGCGTGATCCCCGGTCCGTCGGCGGTGCTCACGGCGCTGGCGATCTCCGGACTGCCCGTCGACCGGTTCACGTTCGAGGGGTTCCTGCCCCGCAAGCCCAGCGCCCGCGACCGCTTCCTCAAGGACGTCGCCGAGGAGCACCGCACGATGGTCTTCTTCGAGTCGCCGCACCGTACCGAGGCCACGCTCCGCACGATGCGCACGGTGTTCGGCCCCGACCGCCGCGCCGTCGTGTGCCGCGAGCTGACCAAGACGTACGAGGAGGTCGTCCGCGGCACGACCCACGATCTCGTGGTCTGGGTCGAGGGTCTCGAGCAGGGCGTGCGCGGCGAGGTCACGCTCGTCGTGGAGGGTGCCGCGCCGACCGAGGTCGAGCTGAATCCCGAGGTCCTCGCCGACCTCGTCGACCGCGCGGAGGCCACCGGACTGAGCCGCAAGGACGCGATCGCGGCCGTGGCGCAGAGCACGGGCGCCCCCAAGAACCTCGTGTACGACGCGGCCCACGCCTGATCGAGGCCGCTCACTAGGATTGCGGCATGGCTGATCGGACGTTCTACGTCACCACGCCCATCTTCTACGTCAACGACGCGCCGCACATCGGGCACGGCTACACGCAGACGATGGGTGACGTCCTGACCCGTTGGCACCGTCAGCGCGGTGAGCGGGTCTGGTACCTCACGGGCGTCGACGAGCACGGTCAGAAGGTGCTCCGCAAGGCCGACGAGAACGGTGTGGCCCCGCAGGACTGGGTCGACGGCCTGGTCGAGCGCGAGTGGAAGCCCATGCTCGAGACGATCGACCTCGCCAACGACGACTTCATCCGCACGTCCGAGGAGCGCCACGAGACCGGCGTGCAGGCGTTCTGGCAGAAGCTCAACGACAACGGCGCGGTCTACCAGGGCGAGTTCTCCGGTTGGTACTCCGTCGGCTCGGAGGAGTTCGTCGGCGATGACGACGTCGCCGACGGCGAGGGCGACGACGAGGGCCACAAGATCTCCAAGCTCGACGGCTCCCGGGTCGAGCACGTGACCGAGTCGAACTACTTCTTCCGCCTGAGCGACTACCAGCAGAA
>JAHEXN010000215.1 GCA_023252095.1 Actinomycetes bacterium
AGCCGCCTCCTCGCCTCCGACGGCCAGCTCATCGCCTACTTCTACGAGGAGAACCGTCAGGACGTCCCGCTCGACCAGATCGCGCCCGTCATGCGTGACGCGATCCTCGCGATCGAGGACAAGCGCTTCTACGAGCACGGCGCGCTCGACGTCGAGGGCACGTTGCGCGCGTTCGTCAACAACTCGGCCACCGGGTCGACCCAGGGCGGCTCCACGATCACGCAGCAGCTCGTCAAGATGACGCTCCTGCAGCAGGCGCGCACCGACGAGCAGAAGAAGGCCGCGACCGAGCAGACGGTCTCGCGCAAGGTCCGCGAGCTGCGGCTCGCGATCGACATGGAGCAGCAGTACTCCAAGGACCAGATCCTCCAGCAGTACCTCAACATCGCCTACTTCGGCGACGGCGCGTACGGGATCTACGCCGCTGCCACGCACTTCTTCTCGGTCACGCCGGACCAGCTCACGGCCCAGCAGGCCGCGATGCTCGCCGGCCTGGTCAAGAACCCCGTCGACTTCGACCCGAACATCTACCCCGAGAAGGCCCTGCAGCGCCGCAACACGGTGCTGTCGGTCATGGGCGAGCAGGGCAAGCTCAGCGCCGCGGAGGCCGAGGAGCTGCAGGCCACCGACCTCGGGCTCGCCGTCACGGAGTTCCCCAACGGCTGCGTCTCGTCGTCGGCCGCGTTCTCGTGCGCCTACGTCCAGAACTACCTGCTCGACGAGCCCGCCCTCGGCGCGACCGAGGAGGAGCGTCGTGAACGGCTCGAGCGTGGCGGCCTGACGATCAAGTCCAACATCGACCTCAACATGCAGGCCGCCGCGAACGCCGCGGTCACCAACCGGGTCGACCCCACCGACAGCGAGATCGGCGCACTGGCGATGGTCGAGCCGGGAACCGGCAAGGTGCGAGGCGTCGCGCAGTCGCGTCCCATGGGCCGCGACAAGGCCGCCGGCCAGTCCTACGTCAACTACGCGGTGCCGAAGGAGTACGGCAACTCCAACGGCTTCCAGGGCGGATCGACGTTCAAGATGTTCACGCTCGCCGCGGCGCTGGACCAAGGCCTTCCCGTCAGCACGGGGTTCAACTCACCCGCCCGCATGACGATCCCGCGCGGCACCTACTTCGACTGCCAGGGGCGCGGCACGAGCGAGTACCCCGTCAAGAACTCGACGTCGTCCGGCTTCATGAACATGTACACCGGCATGCGCCTGTCGGTGAACACCTACTTCGCCCAGCTCGAGGCCAAGGCCGGCCTCTGCGAGACCGTCACGATGGCCCGCGAGATGGGCATCACGGTGCCCGAGAAGCAGGAGGTCCCGTCGTTCACGCTCGGGGTCACCGACACGAGCGTGCTCAACATGGCCGCCGCCTACGCCACGGCGGCGTCGGGCGGCCTGTACTGCGAGCCGCAGCCCGTCTCGGAGATCGTGGGGCTCGACGGCAAGGTCGTCAAGGCCTACGAGCCGGCCTGCACGCGGGTCCTGTCCGAGGAGGTCGCGGCGCAGATCAACGACATCACGCGCGGCCTGCAGGAGCCGGGCGGCTTCGGCTACTCGAAGGGCACGGGGCTGCGCATCCCGTCGGCGGCCAAGACCGGCACCACGCAGGACGCCAAGGCCGTCTGGTACGTCGGGTACACGCCGGAGCTCGCGACCGCTGCGATGATCGCCGGTGCCGACGCCGACGGCATCCCGATCCCGCTGCGGGGCGGCAACGCGGCCGGCAGCTCGGTCGCAGGTCCGATGTGGGCCGATGCGATGAAGGTCATCCAGGACTACCTGAGCCCGGTCGAGTTCGCTCCGCCGCCGCAGGGTCGTCCGTCGAACCCGGCGCCGTCGAACCCGAATCCCACGACGCCTCCCGCGCCGGACCCGGCAGCTCCACCGGCTCCCTGAGCGAGCCCGGCCCGGGTCGGGCGGAGGTCAGGCGCCGAGCTGCCGCTTGACCTCGGCAGCGACGAACCCGCCGTCGGCGCGTCCCTTGACCTGCGGCTGCACGAGTCCCATGACCCGGCCCATCGCCTTCATGCCCTCGCCCGCGGCCCCGGCCTGCTCGATCGCCGCCGTGACGATCGCGGTGACGTCCTCCTGGCTCAGCGCCTCGGGCAGGTAGACCGCCAGGATCGCCGCCTCGTCGCGCTCCTTCTGCGCAAGCTCGGGCCGACCGCCCTCGTCGAAGGCCGAGGCGGACTCGCGCCGCTTCTTGGCCTCCTTCGTGAGGATCTCCAGGACCTCCTCGTCGCTCAGCTCGCGGGCCTCGGTACCGGCCACCTCGGCGGTGCTGATCGCCCCCAGCGCGAGACGGATGGTCGAGACGGTGAGCGCCTCACGCGCCTTGAGGGCGGTCGTGAGATCGGCGCGCAGACGTTCCTTGAGAGCGGACATGCTGCCATTGTCACGCACCGGCGGTGAGCCCGGCGGTCTGTGCCGCGTGTGCGAGGCTGGACGCATGCGCGCCCGTGACGCACTGCTGTGGTCGACCGCCCTCGGAGCAGGGGCGGTGGCCTGGGGTGCCGTCGTCGAGGTGCGCGCCTTCGCGCTGCGGCAGTTCACCGTGCCGGTGCTGGCACCCGGCTCCCGTCCACTGCGGGTGCTCCACCTCTCCGACGTGCACATGCTGCCGTCCCACGGGCGCAAGCAAGCATGGTTGAGGGGTCTCGCAGAGCTCGAGCCGGACCTCGTGGTCAACACCGGCGACAACCTGTCGCACGCCGACGCGCTCCCCGCGGTCCTGGACGCCTACGGGCCGTTGCTGGACGTGCCGGGGGTGTTCGTGCTCGGCTCGAACGACTACTTCTCCCCCATCCGGAAGAGTCCGCTGCGCTACCTGCGCGGCGGTTCCGGGACCGCCGCGGGCGGCGACTGGGAGCGCGACCCCGACCTGCCGTTCGAGCAGATGCGCCAGGCCTTCATCGCACGAGGGTGGGCCGACCTCACGAACCGTCACGAGGAGCTCACGGTCGACGGACGGCGGCTCTCGTTCGTCGGCGTCGACGACCCGCACCTGGAGTACGACGAGCTCGACGACGTGCCGGCCGACCGGTCAGCCGATCTCGCGATCGGCGTGGCGCACGCGCCGTACCTGCGAGTGCTCGACCGCTGGAACAGCCTCGGCTACCCGCTGATCCTGGCCGGGCACACGCACGGTGGTCAGCTGTGCGTGCCGTTCTACGGTGCCCTGACGACGAACTGCGACCTCGACACCCGGCGCGCGAAGGGCCTGCACACGCATCGCGTCCCGGGGCACGAGCCGTCGTGGATGCACGTCTCGGCCGGCGTCGGCGCCTCTGCCACCGTGCCCGTGCGCTTCGCCTGCCGACCCGAGGCGACACTTCTGACCTTGACTGGGTAGACTCTCCCGGGTCGCTCACGGGCGGCGGCCGGGGTGTGGCGCAGCTTGGTAGCGCGCGTCGTTCGGGACGACGAGGCCGCAGGTTCAAATCCTGTCACCCCGACCATCCACCAGAGGGTCCACCGACGCAGTCGGGGGGCCCTCTGGTGCTTTCGTCGGGGTGACGGGATTTGAGGAGGAGGCGCTCTAGCGCCGACGGGGTCCTGTCACGGGCAGGACGGAGTCGGGTCAGGTGAGGGCCGCGCCGGCGAGGGTCGCGGCGACCAGGTGGGCGGTGCCGGGCCACAGGTCCGGACCCTGCACGTCCGGCGCGGCGAACCAGCGCAGGTCCCGACCCTCTCCGCCGGAGCGCGCCGACAGCTCCCGTCCGAGGTCGAGGGCGAAGCACAGGCTCAGGGCGTGCTTGCGCGGGTCGTCGCCGTAGGTCGGCCCCGCACGGAGCGTGCCGGGGAACCACTGCATGACGTGGTGCGGCTGTGGGTCCACCCCGATCTCGGCACGGGCCGGGTCGGCGAGGTCGAGGGTGTCGACGAGGTGGCGTCGCACTGCCTCGTCGGTCGTCTCCCCGTGCCGCACGCGCCCCCCGAGGTGGCACCACACCTCGTCGGAGGTCTCGGCGAACGTGCGCCGGATCAGACCGACCTCGAGCCTGTCGCCGCCGCGCCGGTACGGCACGACGTCGACGCAGAGGATCGGCACCGACCGCTGCACCTGCTGCCACAGCGCGTCGTCGAGCGGGCCCGGTTGGCTCATTCGCGGAGGTGGTCGGCGTTCTCGAGGTACCACTCGTAGGTCGAGCGCAGGCCCTCCGCGAGCGGGATCTGTGCCGTCCAGCCGGCCTCCGCCAGCTGGGAGACGTCGAGGACCTTCTGCGGGGTCCCGTCGGGCTTGGTCGTGTCCCACTCGGTCGTGCCGCCGAAGCCCGTGACCTCGGCGATCGTGTGGGCGATCTCGGCGATCGTGACGTCCGAGCCGGTGCCGACGTTGACCTGCTGGGGGCCGTCGTGATGCTCCAGCAGGTGCAGGACCGCGGCCGCGAGGTCGTCGACGTGGAGGAACTCACGGCGCGGGGTGCCGGTTCCCCAGTTCGTGACGACGTCGGTGCCGGCCTTGGCGGCGGTGTCGTAGCGGCGGATCAGCGCCGGCAGGACGTGGGAGCCCTGCGGGCTGAAGTTGTCGTTCGGACCGTAGAGATTGGTCGGCATCGCGCTGATCCACGGCAGGCCGTACTGGCGACGCACGGCCTGGATCTGCAGGATCCCGGCGATCTTGGCGATCGCGTAGGCGTCGTTGGTGGGCTCCAGGTGCCCCGTCAACAACGAGTCCTCGCGGATCGGCTGCTCGGCGAACTTGGGGTAGATGCACGACGAGCCGAGGAAGATCAGCCGCTCGACGCGGTGCTCGAGCGCCGCGTCGAGGACATTGACCTGGATGCGCATGTTCTCGGACAGGAAGTCGACCGGGTAGGTGCTGTTGGCCAGGATCCCGCCGACCTTCGCCGCGGCGAGCGCGACGTAGGCGGGCTTGGTCGACGCGAAGTAGTCGAAGACCGCGTCACGGTCCTTGAGGTCGAGCTCGGCCGAGGTCTGACCCACGACGTCGGTGAATCCCTCGGACTCGAGCCGGCGCACGATGGCCGAGCCGACCATGCCGCGGTGGCCCGCGACGTAGAACCGCTTCCCGCGGTCCAGTGGTCCTGGCCTGAAGTCGACCCCGTCGACGGCCGGGGTCGTGCTCATGCGGTGCCCCAGGACGCGAGCCTGACCTCGTCGTGCCACGGACCGACGTGGGCGAGCGCCTCGATGTCGGCATCGACCATGAGCTTCGCGAGCTCGCGGCCGTCGATCGTGGGCACCCAGCCGAGCTTGTCGGCGGCCTTGGACGGATCGCCGATCAGCGCGTCGACCTCGGTCGGCCGCAGGTAGCGGTCGTCGTACCGGACGTGGTCCTCCCAGCTCAGGCCCGCATGGCTGAACGAGATCTCCAGGAAGTCGCGCACCGTGATGCCGACACCCGTGGCCAGGACGAAGTCCTCCGGCTCGTCGACCTGGAGCATGCGCCACATGCCCTCGACGTACTCGGCGGCGTAGCCCCAGTCGCGGATCGAGTCGATGTTGCCCATGTACAGGTGCTCCTGCTGGCCCGCCTTGATCGCCGCGACCGCGCGGGTGATCTTGCGGGTCACGAACGTCTCGCCCCGGCGCGGCGACTCGTGGTTGAACAGGATGCCGTTGACGGCGTACATGTCGTACGCCTCGCGGTAGTTCTTCGTGATCCAGTAGCTGTAGAGCTTCGCGGCGGCGTACGGCGAGCGCGGGTAGAACGGCGTGTTCTCGTCCTGCGGCGGCGGTGTCGCCCCGTACAGCTCGGACGTCGACGCCTGGTAGAACTTCGGGCGCACCTTCGAGGCACGGATCGCCTCCAGCAGCCGCACCGTGCCCGTGCCCGTCGTGTCCGCGGTGTGCTCGGGCTCGTCGAACGAGACGCGCACGTGCGACTGCGCCGCGAGGTTGTAGACCTCGTCGGGCTTGATCTCGTTGAGCAGCGTCACGAGGCGCACGCCGTCGCTCAGGTCGCCGTAGTGCAGCGTGAGCTTGACGCCCGACTCGTGCGGGTCCTCGTAGAGATGGTCGATCCGCGAGGTGTTGAACGTCGAGGCACGCCG
>JAHEXN010000216.1 GCA_023252095.1 Actinomycetes bacterium
CCGACTGGACCAGCAGCACCTCCGTAGAGGTGACCACGATCGCATCCGGAGCGACGGCGTCGACCAGGTCGCGGCATCCGTTCGCCAGCTGTGTGGGGTTGGTGAGGAACTCGTCCCAGTCACGCTCCTGGATGCGGGCGGCCGCCCGCAGACCGAGAGGAACGGCGATACCCGGTCCTCCCGGCTGTGCGAGCGACGCCACACGGCTGCTGGCTGTCACGGCCGCATCAGCGGCGTCACCACCGCGCCGTCCGGCCAGTGGCCGAACAGGCCCAGGATGCTGTCGTCGGGCTTGCGCTCCGACCAGGCCGCCTCGAACTCGTCGTAGGGAACGCCGCGTGCGAGCCGCTCGGCCACGATCTCAGCCCGGCGGCCGATGGTGGCGTCGCGATCCACGCGTCCGTTGCGATCGAGCACCGCGCCGTAGAGATGCACGGCGGACTCGGGCGAGACGAGCTGCTTGACCAGGTCCTGGTCGATGCTGTCGATCTCCCGGTCGAGCGGGTCGCCGTAGCCGGTGCCCCCCGTGGACAGCCCGATGATGATGCTGTCCCCGCCGTTGACGGGATGGATGGCGCTGCCATAAGTGCTCGACGTCGGTGTTCCGCCGAACTCGCCGGCCAGAAGCGCCTCGAGCGTGAGGGTGCCCGACTCGGCGGTGGCAAGCGCCTCCGTGACGTTGATGCCGTTGAGCACCACGCCGGGGACCGTCGGCTGGCTGTAGCCGCCGAACAGCGGCTGCGGCGTCTGCACGATCGAGTTGTCGGCGATCGCCATGGCGAACACGTACGGGGCGTGGTGCGTCACCCAGAGCTGCGCGGTCCCCACCCCGCCGCGGTACTTCCCGGCACCGCCGGAGTCGCGCCAGTGGGAGGACATTGGGATGAGCATCGGGAACTCGTTCTCCATCGACTCGACGTCGGGAGCCCGCCCGAACGCGCACCACGGGAAGCCGTAGGCATCCATCCCGTCGGAGGTCGCGTGCGCGCCCTGACCCTCGGTGTTGATCGGATACGCGATCATGTCGGCGAAGAACGCACCCCATTGGGACACTCCGGCGAGAACGGAGGCGTTGCCGCCGTTGCCCTGACTGGCCGTGACCTGCCTCCAGTCGGTGGAGCCGAAGCGGGCCCGGCTGATGCAGTTCGCGATGGCGCTCATCGCCCCGCTCGCGGCCATCACCGCGTTCGATGTGGCCGCTCGCGCATCCGGCGACAGCATCGAGTTCTCGGGGAAGATGAAGTCGATCGGCGCGAAGGTGGCCGAGCTGATCGGCAGGTCGTGGAACACGTACTCGTAGATGTAGTTCGCCAGGTGGCCCACGACGGCCTGCGGATGGGCGTTGTAGCTCGACGGCGTCTCGGGGCTGGTGCCGGTGAAGTCGATCGTGAGGTGATCGCCCTTCTTGGTCAGCTCCATCTGGCAGTTGCGCAAGAGGCCCTGGGTGAGGCCCGCCGCGTCGCTGAAGTTCACGCAGCGGAAGGTGCCGTCGGCCCAGCTGGAGATGCGGGCACGGGCGCCCGCCTCGGCGTCATCGAGCATCCGGCGGAAGAGCCCGGTCACGAACTCCTTGCCCTCGCGCTCGAACATCTCGAGCAGCCGCACCCGGACGCGGTCGGCCGTGGTGGCCCGCGCACGCATGTCGACCGTGACGTTGGCCTCGGCACGGATGCCGAAGGCGGCGAACATCTCGAGCACGTCGTCGTTGATGCTGAAGTTCTGACCGACCCGCATGGGCGGAAGGTTCATCCCCTCTTCGAACCGGCTGGTGGCTGAGAGCGGCATGCCTCCCGGTTCGATCGCCCCGGTCTCCGTGGTGTGTGACAGTGCCGCCGTCCAGGCCACGAGCTCGCCGTCGAAGAAGACGGGCATCATCGCGACCTGGTCGGGGTTGTGGATGCCGCCGTAGAGCGCATCGTTGGTGTACCAGATGTCGCCGTCGTTGATGCCGGGGTTCTCCGCGTGACGGGCGAGGATGTACTTGATCACGATCGGCGGGATGACGGCGTGCAGGTAGGTGCCCGCCGAGGCGTTCACGAGGTCGCCGGCCGCCGTGAACATCGCCACGATCGAGTCGCCGGCGACACCCATCGACGAGCGCGACGAGCGCATGAAGACCTCGTAGCCCTCATCAAGGATGTCGGCCGTGCGCTGCACGGCGATCTCGTAGTCACCGGCGGGGATCGCGTCCACGCATTGCCGCTCGTAGTCGCTCGCGGGCACGACCTTCAGTGCCTGCATCTTCTGTTCGAGAGTGGGATATGTCATGCGCTGACCTCTTCCAGGGTCTTGGCGGTGCCGACGGCATCCGCGGCGGCATCTGATTCGAGGATCCCCAGACCGTGCTGGTCGATCCGGAGCTGCTGTCCGGGCGGCACGACGATCGTGGAGAAGTCCATCTCGACGATGGCGGGTCCGGCCACGATGTTGCCGGCCTCCAACGCGTCGAAGGAGTAGACCGGGGTGGCGACGCGCCGGCCGAGCTCGGGCCAGTAGGCCTCCCGCTCAGAGGTGCGGGCGCCTGCCGGGGAGGCGTCGCCGAGGGGCAGCACCGGCAGCTTCATCTTCTCGGTGACCACCGTGGCCTTCACCACGATGCCGTCGAGGTAAACGCCTCCGGGCTTGTTCACCACGAACGGGCTGAAGGCTTCGGAGAACTCCTTCTCGAACGCGTCGTAGATCTGGAGGGCGTCCGCATCCGAGGTGATCTGGGTGAGGGGTGACGACACCCGCTTCACCTGGACCTGACCGCCGTAGAGCATGTCGAGCTCGACCGAGAAGATCGCGTCGCGGTCGCCCAGACCCTCGGCCTCGAGGTCGAGTTTGGCGCGCTCGATCATCTTCTGCACGGCCGCGTTGAACTGGTCGTGATCGATGTTGATCTCGCTGGTCACCGGCTTCATGAACTGCATGCGACCGCTCTGTTCGTAGACGTGCATGATGTCCATCACCGAGCTGCCGAGCGCCGAGAACACCGGGGCCTGGGGGAAGATGACCACGGTTCCGACGTCGGCCTTGTAGCCGGCCACGTGCGTGGGTCCACCACCGCCAAAGGCGAAGAGGGCGAAGTCCCGCGGGTGGTAGCCGCGCAGATGCACCTCGCGCTTGATCGCCGAGGCCATGTTCTGCTCGACGATGCGACGGATGAGGGCTGCCGCCTCGTCGACCGAGACCCCGAGGGGCTCGGCCACCCGGGTGCGCACCGCGGTCACGGCCTTCTCCCGGTTGAGCGGCATCTTGCCGCCGAAGTAGCCGTCAGGCGCGATGTATCCGAGCACGACATCGGCGTCGGTGACGGTCGGCTCCGTGCCGCCCAGGTCGTAGCAGGCGGGACCGGGGTAGGAGCCCGCACTCCGCGGGCCCACCTCGAGCCGGCCGCCGAGCAGTTCGTTCACCCAGGCGATCGACCCTCCACCGGCACCCATCGTGGTGGTCTGCAGCATCGAGATGCCCACCATCCACCGATCGATGATCGGGCGGAACTCGTACGATCGCACCGAGGCATCCACCACCATGCCCACGTCGAAGCTCGTGCCGCCAACGTCGCTGGCGATCACGTTGCGGTAGCCGAGCTCCTGGCCGATGTGGAAGCTCCCAATGAGGCCCGACACGGGTCCGCCGTTGAAGGTGCGGCTCGCGGTGGTCTTGAAGATCTCCGCGCTTCCGCCGGTGTTGTGGGTGAGGAGGAACGTTCCGCGGTAGCCGTTCGACCGGAGCTGGTCCCAGGTGGTCTCCAGCTCGAACTTGATGCTCGTCTGCAGGTACGCGTCGAGGATCGCGGTCATGGTGCGCTCGTACTCGCCCACCTTTCCGACCACCTCGTGCGAGAGCACCACGGGGAGGTAGCCCACGTGGAACCCCTTGTACTCCTCGCGGATGATGCGGCGTACGGCCCGCTCGTGCTCCGGGTTCTGGAACGACCAGAGCAGGGAGACTGCGATGGCACGCGCGCCGTTGTCCACGAGCTGGCGCAGTTTGGCACGCACGTCGTCCTCATCGAGTGGGCGCACGATGGCGCCGGCGGAATCCACGCGCTCCGCGATCCCCACAATCATGTCGCGGTTGATCAGCGGCACCGGCTTCTTCTGCACGGCGAGGTTGCGCCGCTCGGCGATGCGGGTTCCGTCGGTCCACTGAGCGCCGCGGCCGATCAGGATGGCGTCCTCGTGACCCTCCGTGGTGATCAGGCCGAGCTTCGGGCCCTTGCGCTCGATCAGACGGTTCATGGCCACGGTCGTGGAGTAGCGGACTATCTCGACCTGCGGGAGGATCTCCTGCAGGCTCCCGGCATCCAGGAGTCGCGCGCCCTCGTTGAGCACGTTCAGGAAGCCGACGGACAGGTCGTAGGGCGTCGTCGGCGACTTCGCCACGATGCGCCGGTCGTCCCACGTCAGGACGAGGTCGGTGAATGTTCCTCCGACGTCGATGTCGATCGCCTTCACAGCGTTACCTCCAGTTTTCCTTCTTCGTTGATGCGAGCTTCGCCGGCGGCGATGCGGGCCTTGATCGAATCGATGTCGATGTCCGTGTCGCGGGTCAGCGGGTGACCGGCGGGCAGGTACTCGGTCTCGACCTGACGGCCGCAGCCGGGGCAGTAGAACTCGAGCAGGCGCACCCAGTCGCCGTTGGGCGAGAAGGTGTACTCGCCCTCGATGACCTTCGGGTGCACCTCGCTGGGGTCGCGCTCGGCGACCAGCAGGCCCCGCTTGTAGTTCTCCCGCGCGGGCCCGAGGTCCCTGTCGCAGTCGTGGCAGTGCCACCGCTCGGCCTCGACGTCGATGTCGAGGTACTCGGCGACGTGGAGCTTCGTCATGGTCATGCTCCCTTTCTGGTCAGAGCGGCGTCGCCCGTCGCATCCGTGGTGATCTCCCAGCCCGCGGTCACGAGCCAGGTGGTGGAGTCCCCGTCGACCAGCAGAGGGCCGGCGAGCGTGGAGCCCGACAGGGTCCCCGCGGCGTAGGCGTCGAGTGACCCGGAGGGTGCGTGGTCGGATGCGCGGGTGCCGGTCACGGTCGGTTCGCCGGAGGCGTCGGCCTCGGGCAGGGTGATCCGAGGAAGCGGCGAGTGCGCCCGGAGCCGGAGCAGGCTCACCTGGCCGTGGGTTCCTTCCGCGAGCGATACGGCCGCCGCGACGAGGTCGTCGGTGGTCCTCAACTCGTCACCGAGGATCGTGCCGTCGGCCACGCGCACCTCCCACTGATAGCGGGCGTCCGCGGGGTCCAGGCCTTCGCCGCGAAGGTCGCGGCCCGACTCGTCGACGTGCTGGGCGGCCCTCGATGCGATGTCGCCCTCCGACAGGATGGCCGCCTCGTAGACGTGCACCACGTCGGAGATGGCGGATCCGTAGGCCGAGTACACGTTGCCGTGACGGAAGAAGCGCGCCGTCTTCGCGCCGAGGCGTTCAGCCACGGCCGTGACGAAGAGCGGTCCGTTGCCGCCGTAGGCGTACACGGTGGTGTCGGCGGGATCCCAGCCGGCCTCTTCGGCCGTCTCCCGGGCCAGCTGGGCGACGTCGTCCCATGCCTGGTCGACAATGGCGCGGGCGGCGGCTACCGCGTCGAGACCGAGCGGAGCGCCGACGTGCTTCAGGATCGCCGCCTCGGCACGACCGACGTCCAGGGTGCGTGCCCCGTTCAGGAAGCCGGTGGGCGAGATGAAGCCGCTCACGACGAAGGCGTCGGTGATGGTGGCGTTGCGGCCGCCGAGGCCGTAGGCGGCCGGTCCGGGAGCCGCGCCCATGCTGTCCGGACCGAGCACGACGCGGCCGTCCGCCACCCGGGCCACGCTTCCCCCGCCGAGGGCGATGGAGCGCAGCAGCGGGAACTCGAGCTGGAGGGGGATGTCGAAGAAGTCGCCCCGGTCCTTAGTGATCACGCGTCCGTCTCCGACGGCGCTCGTCTTGGCGGTGGTCCCTCCCACGTCGATCGCGATCACCTTCGAGTCCGCGAAGCGCTCGGAGGTCGCCGCGCAGGCGTAGGTGC
>JAHEXN010000217.1 GCA_023252095.1 Actinomycetes bacterium
GTGATCTCATGCTCCGAGAGTGGCGGCCGCACCGGAGTGGCGACATCGGGGACGTCCCTGGACTCGCCCGGGTCCGACACGCAGGCCGCTGCGTGACGGGACCCACGCCGTGCAGGGCTCGCGCCATACCGTCGGTATGTGCCACTCTCGATGGCATGCTCCTCCCGCCGCCGCCCAGCATCGATGCCCTGATCCGCCGGTCCGAACGCCTCGCCGCGGTGCCCGGGCTGACGCAGCAGGCGCTGCAGTGGCACCACGAGGCGGCCGACCAGCGGGTGGTCGTGGCGCGGGACGCGAAGCGCCTGGCGACCCCGCGGCTCTGGCCCGACACGCTCGGGTCGCTGTTCTCGATGGGGTGGCGGATCATCACCACTGCGGCGCCCGACGTCCCGATCCAGCTGCTCGGCGCTGCGTCCGCCGCGGTGGGCCTGCGCGTCGAGCCGCCGAACGCGAGTGCGGGCACGCTCGAGCGCGCCCAACGACTGGTGCGCGCCGGGGGGCCGACCTACGTCAAGCTCGGCCAGTTCATCGCCACTGCCGAGGGCCTGCTCCCCGACGAGTGGGTCTCGGCGTTCGCCTGGTGCCGCGACGAGGCGCCCGCGTTGCCCCACGGCGTCGCGCTGGAGGTCGTCGAGCGCGAGCTCGGGGACGCGTACGAGCGGCTCGCCTGGATCGACGAGTCGCCACTCGCCGCCGGCTCGATCGGTCAGGTGCACCGTGGCCGACTGGACGACGGCACCGACGTCGTCGTCAAGGTGCGGCGTCCGGGCCTGCGTCGCCGGTTCCGCGCCGACATCGAGACCCTCGCGATCGCCGCCGCCGCGGCCGAGAAGCTGCACGAGGGCACCCGTGCGGCGAACCTCACGGGGTTCGTCGAGCTGTTCGCCCAGCTCGCGCTGGAGGAGCTCGACTTCCGCCTGGAGGCGGCGAACCTGGTCGACTCGAGCGCGGTGCTCGAGGCGCTCGGTGCCGACCACATGCACGCGCCTCGCCCGCTGCCCGGAATGGTCACGGAGCGCGTGCTCGTCATGGAGCTCCTGCCGGGCGTCTCGTACTCGCGCCTCGACCCGTCGGCGGACCTGGACGGTGACCGGCTGCTGCACCTCGGCATCAAGGGCGTCGTCGAGGCGACCCTGAAGCACGGCGTGTTCCACGGCGACCTGCACGCGGGGAACGTCCTCGTCGACGAGATCACGGGTTCGTTCTCGCTCGTCGACTTCGGCATCGCCGGGCGACTCGACTCCGCTCAGCGCACGGGTCTGGTCGAGTACCTGACGGCGTGGGCCATGAACGACGCCGCCGGCCAGATCACGGCGATGCAGTCCTTCGGCGCGATCGCGAAGGACGCCGAGATCGACGCCCTGGTCGCCGAGCTCCAGGTCGAGCTCGACCTGCTGCAGGACCGGTCGCGGGGCGCCGTGACCTTCGACCAGCTCGGCGTCACGCTCGGACGCCTGCTGCAGGTCCTGGCCCGCAACGGCTTCCGCATGCCGAAGGACCTCGTGCTGTTCTTCAAGAACTTGCTCTACCTGTCGGGTTTCGCGGCCAGTGTCGCGCCCGACGCGGACGTCCTGGAGGTCGTCCAGGAGATCCTGCTCGACCTGCTGGCTGATCCGGCAGCCGGCCTGGGCGAGGCGGTCAGCGCCTGATCGTCGTCATGGCCTCGCGGTGTTGAGCCGGGCGGCCTGACGGGTGAGGTGGTCGCGCTCGGCGAGGTTGGTCGCGCGCATCGCCGCCTGCGCGTAGAGCCGCGCTGCGGTCGCGACGTCGCCGTCCATCTCGTGCAGGTAGGCGGCCACGGCGCTGTGTCGGGGGAGTGAGTCGTCGAGCTGGGCGAGCGCCGCAAGACCGGCCCGCCCTCCGTCGGCGTGACCGACCGCGACGGCCCGGTTCAGGCGGGCGACCGGGTTGTCGGTGAGCTCGACGAGCTCGTCGTACCAGTCGACGACCTGCACCCAGTCGGTCTCCTCGAACGTCGGGGCGTCGGCGTGGAGCGCGGCGACGGCGGCCTGTGCCTGGAACTCGCCGAGCCGGTCCCGTGACAGTGCGGACTGCAAAAGGTCGACGCCCTCCGTGATCGCGGAGGTGTCCCACTGGGTGCGGTCCTGCTCGGCGAGCGGCACGAGCCGTCCGTCCGGGGCGACGCGCGCCGGACGGCGGGCGTGGTGCAGCAGCATGAGCGCGAGCAGGCCCGAGACCTCCGGGTGGTCGATGCTCGCAGCGAGCTGACGCGTGAGCCGGATCGCCTCGGCAGCCAGATCGACGTCGCCGGAGTACCCCTCGTTGAACACGAGGTACAGCGTGCGGAGCACCGTGGCGACGTCGCCGGCCTCGTCGAGCCGGACCTCGGAGACGGTGCGCTTCGCACGGACGATGCGTTGGGCCATCGTGGTCTCGGGCACGAGATAGGCCTCGGCGATCTGTCGGGTCGTCAGCCCGCCGACCGCGCGCAGCGTGAGCGCCACGGCCGCCGACGGGGTGAGCGACGGGTGGGCGCAGAGGAAGTAGAGCCGGAGCGAGTCGTCGGCGCCGGCGGCCGGGCCCGGCTCGGGTTCGGCGTCGACCAGCTCCTCCCGCCGACGTCGGGAGACCTCCGACCGGGCTGCGTCGAGGTGGCGCCGCCACGCCACGGTGACGAGCCAGCCCTTCGGATCGCGTGGCGGGTCGTCCGGCCAGGAACGCCATGCCTCGACCAAGGCCTCCTGCACGGCGTCCTCGCCCGCCGCGAAGTCGGCCCCGCGGCGGACGAGGATCGCCAGGACCTCCGGGGCGAGGCTCCGGACGACGGCGGGATCGAACGAGGGCTCCATCAGTCCTGCACGAGCGGCGGCTCGCCGTAGAGCGGCCGGACCTCGAGCCACTCGTGGATCGGCTCACCGTTCTTGCCGGGTGCGGCGGAGAGCTCGCCGGCGAGCTCGATGGCCCGCTCCGGGGTCTCGACGTCGATGATCATGAAGCCCGCGATCAGGTCCTTCGTCTCGGCGAACGGCCCGTCGGTGGCCGGCGGTCGGCCCTCTCCGTCGTGGCTGACCCACAGGCCGGTGGGCGCCAGCGCCTGCTCGCCCACGAGCTCGCCGGCCTCCCGGCGCCGGTCGGCGAAGTCGTTCATGTACTGGATGTGGGCCGAGATCTCCTCGGGCGACCACTGGTCCATCATCACGTTGTTCTTGGCCGCAGGGGCTCCACGGTAGTGCTTGAGCAACAGGTACTTGGCCATGATCTTCTCCTGGTGTGGGGCGACCCTCGTGGTCGCACTCACCCCGGGGTCGGAGCAGGACGACTCTTCTCGACATCCTCGCGCGAAGTTTCTCGCGCCGCGAGGATGAGACCCGATTCACCCTTCCGACTGATTGCACTCACCCTTCGAGAGTGCAAGACTGCACTGCATGGCCATGAGTGCAATTGCAACGCGGCGGCAGCGCACGCTGCGGTCGATCTCCTCGTGCGCCCGTCGCCTGGCCGACGAGCTCGGCCTGGACGGCTTCACGATGGACGAGCTGGCCGAGTGCGTGGGCGTCTCGCGCCGCACGTTGTTCAACTACGTGCCCGGAAAGGTCGACGCCGTCCTCGGCGTGGCCGAGCCCGCCGATCCCGAGCTCGTCGAGACGTTCCTGGCCGGCGGGCCCACCGGCCACCTGCTGACCGACGTGAAGGAGCTCATCGTCGTCATCCTCGACGACAAGAACCCTGATCCGGCCGAGGTGGCCCAGACCCGCCGGCTCATCCGCTCTGACGTCCGGCTCCACGCCGCCGTCCACGAACGGTTCGCCGAGATCATGGAGCGCTTCGCCGAGGGCATCGCCCAGCGCGAGGGCGACGACGTCGACCCGCTCACGGTGCGGCTCGTGGCCAACCTCGCGCTGAGCCTGTTCGACATCGCCCTCGACGAGTCACTGGCGGACGAGGGCTCCACTCTCGCCGAGCACTACGCCCGCGTCTTCGACGCCGCGATGGCACTCACCCGGGTCTGAGTCCCGGTCCCCGATTTCCCCCAGCACGTCATCCACTCGCCACCTCACCCAGGAGATCCCTGACATGGCCACCCTGCTCTATCGACTCGGCAAGACCGCCTACCGGCGCTGGCCGATCTTCCTCGCCGCGTGGGTCTTCGCCCTCGTGGCCCTCGGCGCCGGCGCCGGACTGCTGTCCAAGCCGATGTCCGACACCTTCTCGATCCCCGGCGTGGAGTCCGTCGAGACCGCCGAGCTCCAGCAGGACCTGTTCCCCGACTCCGCCGCGGTCGACGCGCCCTCGGCCACGATCGTGGTGGCCGCGCCGGAGGGCAGCACCCTCTCCGACGAGCCGTACGCGGACGCGGTCTCCACGTTGGTCACCGACCTCGACTCGCTCGACACCGTCGGGAAGGGCGTCGTCGGCCCCGTGGAGGGGGCGGCCGGGCTCGAGGCGCAGGTCACGGCCAGCATCGACGAGGCCGAGTCCACGGCTGCCGCCGCGGGGCAGCCGTTCGACCGGGATGCCGCGCTCGCGGCCGCCGAGGCACAGGTCGCGTCCGCGACGCCGCTCTCGGACGACGGCCGAATCGGCACGATCTCCTTCACCTTCGACGAGCCCTCGCAGCTCGAGGTGACGCCGAAGATGCAGGACGAGGTCCTCGACCTGATGGACACCGCCCGTGACTCCGGACTGACCGTCGAGGTGTCCGGCGTCGGGATGCAGGTCGTGGAGCAGGGCGGCGCGTCCGCCGAGCTCATCGGCATCGGGCTCGCCATCGTGGTCCTGGCGCTGACCTTCGGCTCTCTCGTGGCCGCCGGCATGCCGATCCTGACGGCCTTGGTCGGCGTCGGTGTCGGCGTCATGGGCATCACCGCGATGACGGCTGTCATCGAGGTCCCCTCGACGACCACGGCCCTGGCGGTGATGCTGGGCCTCGCGGTCGGGATCGACTACGCCCTGTTCATCCTCGCCCGTTTCCGCGGGGAGCTGGACCACACCGACGACCGCGAGGAGGCCATGGGCGTCGCCGTCGGCACCGCCGGCTCGGCCGTCGTGTTCGCTGGTCTGACCGTCATCATCGCGCTCGTGGCCCTCAGCGTTGTTGGCATCTCGTTCCTGACGGCGATGGGCATCGGCGCGGCGGTCACGGTCGCGGTCGCGGTGCTCGTGGCGCTGACACTCCTGCCGGCCATCCTCGGGATGCTGAAGTCGAAGGCGTTCGGTGGCACGTTCCGCCGCTACCGTCCCACCCGCGAGGCCGACGGCAAGATCGTCAACGTCGGCGTCCGCTGGGCCCGCACCGTGGGCAAGGCGCCGATCGTCGCGGTGCTCGTCGTGGTGGCGGGGCTCGGGGCCCTCGCGTTCCCGATCCAGGACATGCGCCTGGCGCTCCCGACCGACAGCACCGCCGCGGAGGGCACCACGCAGCGCGAGGCCTCCGACCTCGTCACCGACGCGTTCGGCCCAGGTCGCCTCTCGCCCATGCTCATCGTGGTCGACGCGCGCGACGTGTCCTCGCCGGAGAAGCAGCAGGCTGCCTACCAGGACGTCGCGGCATGGGCGGCCGGCCAGGACGACGTGACCAACGCGATGGTCGCCACGAGCAACGAGAACGGCGCGATGATCCTCGTCGAGCCCTCCTCGGGCGCGGAGGACACCGCGACGGAGGACCTCCTCCAGTCGCTGCGTGACGGCGAGGCCCAGATCGAGTCAGAGACGGGCACGACCGTCGGCGTCACGGGCATGACCGCGATCCAGACCGACGTGTCGGAGAAGCTCGCCGATGCGCTGCCGATCTACCTCGCGATCGTGATCGGCCTGGCGTTCCTGCTGCTCATGATCGTGTTCCGCTCGATCCTCGTGCCGCTGACCGCGACGCTCGGCTTCCTGCTGTCGATCATGGCGACCCTGGGTGCCACGGTGGCGTTGTTCCAGGAAGGCATGTTCGGGCTGTTCCCGGGCCAGCCGATCGTGAGCTTCATCCCGATCTTCCTGGTCGGCGTGGTGTTCGGCCTGGCGATGGACT
>JAHEXN010000006.1:0-25386 GCA_023252095.1 Actinomycetes bacterium
GTGGCCGGTCACCCTCTCAGGCCGGCTACCCGTCGTCGCCTTGGTGGGCCGTTACCCCGCCAACAAGCTGATAGGCCGCGAGCTCATCCTTCTCCGCCGGAGCTTTCCACCTCCCAACATGCGAAGGGAGGTCGTATTCGGCATTAGCCATCGTTTCCAATGGTTATTCCGAAGAGAAGGGCAGATTGCTCACGTGTTACTCACCCGTTCGCCGCTCGTGTACTCCCGAAGGAGCCTTACCGCTCGACTTGCATGTGTTAAGCACGCCGCCAGCGTTCGTCCTGAGCCAGGATCAAACTCTCCGTTGAAAGTTTTCCTAGCCGAAGCTAGGTAACAACTTGAGTTGATACTGACAACTTGATTGCTGACAATCTAATTGTCGGAATTGTCCTCGACGACATTGGACCGAAGTCCTCCGTCGACGGGGGTTTGTACTGATTATTCGTCGACTTTTGGCACACTGTTGAGTTCTCAAGGATCAGACGCACACCTGCGGCTTGCTCCTGGTGGAGCGCCCCGCTCGGGGCAACTGTTCTAACCTACACGGTCCGTGTCCGCCCGGTCAAACTGGGGTTCGTTCCCGTGTCACTCTCCGTTGTCAGCGTTCAGTTTCCGGATCTGCCCCAGAGTCAAAGCTCCGGGAAGCGTTCCTGGCGTTGAACGTTTCGGTTCGAGTGGCTGCTAGCTCCGATCGCCCGGCGTTCCCGCCTTGCGCTCCGTCGTGCTGAGCAACAAGAAGAACATTACGCGGCTGTTTCGCGAATCGTCAAATCGAGATCGTGTGACGCCCGCCACAGAGTTTCACGCATGTAGTTTCACGCCTGCAATTTGGCGCTTTCCGCGCCGCAGAACAATCCAGGAATCGTGCAGCGAGGCGACGTCGGACAACGCAAGCTCCGGATCCTCGACCCTGACGTTGTTCGCGTAGGCGCCCCCCTCGGTCACGGCACGACGAGCTGCCGAGCGGCTCTCCGACAGACCCGTGGCGACCAAGGCGTCCGTCACGGAGGCGTCGCCGCCGAGCTCGGCCAGGCCGGCCTCGGTGAGCGCGGCCGCGAGTGTGGCCTCCGGGAGGTCCTCCAGCGCGCCACGTCCGAACAGGGCCGTGGCAGCGAGCTCCGCCGCATCGGTCTCGCTCTCACCGTGCACGAGGGTCGTCAGCTCACGGGCCAGTCGGCGCTGCGGCAGGCGCCGGCCGGGCGCCTCCGCGTGCTCGGCCATCAGCGCATCGATCTCGTCGACCGGTAGGAACGTGAACTGCTTGAGGTACTCCCCCACCTTCGAGTCCTCGGCCTGCATCCAGGCCTGGTGGAACGCGTAGGGGCTCATCAGCCCGGGGTCGAGCCAGATCGTGCCGGTCTCGGTCTTGCCGAACTTCGTGCCGTCGGCCTTCGTGATCAACGGTGTCGCCAGGGCATGGGCCTTGCCACCGTCGGAGCGTCGGATGAGCTCGACTCCCGCCGTGAGGTTGCCCCACTGGTCGCTCCCGCCCGTCTGCAGCACACAGCCGTATCGACGGAAAAGTTCCAGGAAGTCGAGGGACTGCAGCAGCACGTAGCTGAACTCGGTGTAGCTGATGCCGGACTCGAGCCGGCTGCTGACGACGTCACGGGCCAGCATCCGGTTGACCGGGAAGTGCTTGCCGATGTCGCGCAGGAAGTCGATCGTGTTGATCTGGCTCGTCCAGTCGAGGTTGTTGACGACCGTGGCGGCGTTGTCCCCCTCGAACGACACGAACCGGGAGACCTGCTCCCGGATGCGGTCGACCCACTCCGCCACGGTCTCGCGACTGTTCATGACGCGCTCCCCCGACTGCTTGGGGTCACCGATGAGGCCGGTGGACCCGCCCACCAGGATCAGCGGACGGTGGCCGGCCAGCTGGAGTCGCCGAGCGGTCAGGAGCTGGAGCAGGTTGCCGACGTGAAGACTCGGCGCCGTCGGGTCGAACCCGACGTAGTACGTGATCGGCCCGTCGTCGAGAGCCGCGCGCAGGGCGTCGGCGTCGGTGGCGTGCGCGACGAGGCCGCGCGCGTCGAGGTCGTCGAGGACGTGGGTCACCACAGGCTCCTGGGGTCGGGGACGACGGGCGTCCCGGTTGCTGTCGTCGTCATTGTGGCCGACGGGGCGACGCGCGGCGGGCACGGGGCGAGCGGCGGTAGGCCGACACGGTGGGGTCACCCGCGATCCAGAACCGCCAGGGCTCGTCGGCCGCCAGCGAGACCCCGACGCGTGGACCGGCAAGGATCTCGGGGTCCTCCACGCGCTCCCCCAGGCCGGGGCCCGCCCCGGTCGTGACGGGTGTGCCCAGGTCGTCGAGCGTGATGCCGAGGGCCTGGGCCAGGTTTCCGGGTCCGCGCGCGAGCTGGACGTCGGTGACCGGCCCGCGCCGTTCCCGCGCGAGGTCGTGGCCCTCGACGACTCGCCCCGCCCGCAGCAGCACCGCCGCAGCCAGCTCGGTGGGGCCCGTCACGACGTTGGCGCAGAAGTGGATGCCGTAGGAGCGGTAGACGTACAGGCGCCCGGGCGGGCCGTACATGACCTCCGAGCGCGGCGTGCGGGTGAACGCGTGCGACGCCGGGTCCTCGATGCCGCCGTACGCCTCGACCTCGGTCAGGACGACCGTGACGCCGTGCCCCGTGAAGGTACGTCCCAGCAACGACCTGGCGCGGTCGACGACGCTGCCGGTGTGCAGGTCATCCACGGGACGCACCGCCGAGGGACACTGGGGGCGTGCCGACCAGTCCAGTGCGAGTCGACGTGGCGTGGGGCCGGTCGACGGACGCGATGCTGCTGTCCCGGCTCGTCGCCAACGGCCTGGGGGTCGAGGTCGCCGACCTCGTGGAGGGACGGCTGTGCCCCGCCTGCGGAGCCTCCGACCACGGACGGCCGTCGGTCCGGCGCGGAACCGCGAGCGCCGGCTGGGTCAGCCTGTCGCGCAAAGGCGACGTCGCTGTGGTGGCCTGGAGCCCGGACGCGCCCGTGGGGGTCGACGTCGACGACACGGCCGCCGGCGAGGAGTGGGTGCGTCGTGAGGCGCGCGGCAAGGCCGACGGCAGCGGGATCACCGGGGCGGATCCGGCGCACCTCGTGACCCGGCTGCTGACGGCACCAGAGGGACTCGTCGCGGCGCTGGCTGTCGACGCCCCGGAGCCGTGGTCGATCACGCTCACGTGAGCGGCGGCAGCGCCGTCTCGTCGAGCCACGCCCCGAAGAACTCCGCACCGTCGACGCCCGTGAGCTCGTGGGTGAGCTCGACGAAGTCGTCGGTCGTGACACCCGAGTGGCGGTGACGCTCCGTCCAGGTGCGGAGCAGGTCGAAGAACGCCTCGTCACCGATGCGGAGCCGCAGGGCGTGCAGGGTCAGCGCCCCGCGCTTGTAGAGCCGGTCGTCGAACATGTCGTCGGGACCAGGGTCCGACATGAGCAGGTCCTGCTTGAGCTCGGCGAGGCGTCCCCACTGCTCCTGGGCGTGGGCCGCCGCGGGGCGACCACCCGACTCCTCCGACCACAGCCACTCGGCGTAGCACGCGAATCCCTCGTGGAGCCAGATGTCGCGCCAGTGCCGCAGCGTGACGCTGTTGCCGAACCACTGGTGGGCGAGCTCGTGCGCGATGAGGCGCTGCGCGGACCAGTCGCGGTCGACCAGGTTGGAGCCGAAGATCGACAGGCTGTGCGCCTCGAGCGGGATCTCGAGCTCGTCGTCGGTCACGACCGCGGCGTAGGTCTGGAACGGGTACGGGCCGAACAGCCGGCTGAACGCCTCGATCATCGCGGGCTGGTCGGCGAACGCGTCGGCCACCGCCACCTTGCGACCGGGTGGGCACCAGGTCGTGAGGTCGACTCCCGCCGCCTCGCCCTTCAGGGGCACGTAACGGCCCACCTGGACCGTGGCGAGGTACGTGGCCATGGGCGAGGACTCCGCGAACTCGTGGCGGACCGTGCTGCCGCGACGCTTGGTCGCGACCGCCCGGCCGTTCGCGATCGCGGTGTACCCCTGCGGGACCGTGACGCCGAAGGCGTACGTGGCCTTGTCGTCGGGTCGGTCGTTGCAGGGGAACCAGCTGGGTGCCCCGTGCGGCTGTGACGCCACGATGAGCCCGTCGGCGAGCTCCTCCCAGCCGGCGTCGCCGTCGGGGCCGGGCATGGGCTGCGGCGACCCGTGGTACGCGATCTCGAGCGTGAAGTCCGTGCCGGCCGGGATTTTCTGGCGTGGCCGGACCACGAGGTGATGACCGCGCTGGCTGAACTTCGCCGGCGGCGCGCCGTCGAGCTTGAGCTTCGAGACCCGGAGCCGGTACAGGTCGAGCGTCAGGTCGTCGAGGTCCTCGATCGCGGTGCAGCTCAACGTCGCGATGCCGGAGAGCGCGTTCGTGACGAGCACGATCGTGAGCTCGAGGTCGTAGTGACGGACGCTGTAGGTCGGGTCGCCGTGCCGGGGCACGTAGACGTCGTTGCCGAGAGGACCTCGGGACAGGAGGCGCTTCATCCGGCGTCGACCCAGGGGCCGATCGGGTTGCCGATCCACCGGGTCTTGGCCGGCACTGACTCCCCACGCATGACCAGCGACACCGGGCCGACGGTCGCGTGACGGCCGAGCGACGCGGCGGGAAGGACCACGCCGTGCGGCCCGAGGGTGGCACCTGCTGCGAGCCTGACGGTGTCCATGCTGAGTATCCGATCATGGAACAGGTGGGTCTGCACCACGCACCCTCGGTTGACGGTGCTTCCGGCGTCGAGGCGCACGAGGTCGGTCTCGGGTAGCCAGTACGACTCGCACCAGACACCGCGGCCGATCCGGGCGCCGAGCGTGCGCAGCCACGCGTTGAGCACGGGGGTCGCCAGGACGTGGCGGGTGAACCACGGCGCCGCGACGACCTCGACGAAGGCGTCCGCGAGCTCGTTGCGCCACACGAACCCGCTCCACAGCGGGTGCCCGCCGGGCCGGACCCGGCCGACGAGCGTCCACTTGGCAAGCGTCGTGACGCCCGCGGCGACGACTCCACCGAGGGCGAGCACGACGCCGCCGAGCAGCGCAGCAGCCGCGACCGACTGCTCCGTCAGGAGCCAGATCACGGCAGCGACGGCCAGGACCCCGATCCAGGCCGAGACCCAGACGGCGCTGATGCGGCACACCTCGACCAGGGCGCGCAGGACCCGCAGACGACGCGGGGGCTCGAACGTGCGGGACGCGTCGGCGTCGCCCGAGGAGCGACGCAGCTGCACGGGTGGGCTGCCGAGCCAGGACGTGCCGGCCTTGGCGGTGCCTCGACGCGGCGCCGCCGAGAGCACGGCGACCAGGCCGCCCTTCGGGACCTTGCGTCCCGGCGCCGTCATGCCGGAGTTCCCGACGAAGGCCCGGCGGCCGATCTTGACCCGCTCGACGCGGAGCCAGCCGCCGCCGAGCTCGTACATGCCGAGCATCGTGTCGTCGGCGAGGAACGCCCCGTCGCCCACGGTCGTCAGGCTCGGGATCATCAGGACGGTCGAGGCCTCGACGTCGTCGCCGATCCGGGCACCGAGCAGGCGCAGCCACGTCGGGGTCAGGAAGCTCGAGTAGAGCGGGAACAACCACGTGCGCGCCTCGTCGAGCACCCGGACGACGGTCCACGCCCGCCACGCCTGACCGCCGTGGATCGGGTGGGTGCCCGGCTCGAGCCGACGGGACTGCAGCCGCACGACGACGATGATCGTTGCTGCCAGCAGGACCGCAGCGACGACCATGACCGCCGGCACCGCCACGACCGCCGAGACGAACGCGGACCCGGCGTCGTCGGGCACGCCGGTCACCGCGAGCCACATCAGCGCTGCCACGGCGAGGCTCAGCCCGGGAAGCGCCGACAGCAGAGGCGCGGTCACGCCGTAGGCGACCATCCAGGCCGGGCTGCGTCGCGCCTTCGTGGTGACCGACGGGCCGCGCGCCGGACCGACCGGCTCCGCCGGCGCCCCCGACCAGTACTCGCCCGTGGGCACGGAGCCGAAGACCGCGGACCCGGGGCCGATCTCGGCGTCGTCGCCGACCTCGGCTCCCCCGGCGAGCGTGCTGCGGGTGCCGATGCGTGACCGCTTACCGATCGCGACGCGACCGAGGTGGAAGGTCCCGCCGTCGACCCAGTGACCGGAGACGTCGACCTCGGGCTCGACCGAGCAGTGGGCCCCCAGGGTCAGGAATCCCGTGACGGGCGGGATCGTGTGCAGGTCGACGCCACGACCGACGGAGCACCCGAGGAGCTTCGCGTAGAGCGTCGTCAGGGCCGCGGAACCAAGCCCGGTGGCGCCGACCTCCGCCACGAGGCGCTCGGCGAACCAGACCCGCACGTGGGTGGCGCCACCGCGTCGGTACCGCCCGGGAGCCACGCCCAGCAGCACGACACGCGCCAGGGCGGCAGCCACCAGGATGCGACCGGGCGGGAGGACGAGCAGGAACCACAGCGGGACGACCCACGCCCAGCTCACGTCGGGCAGCCACGCCGCGTCGAGCCACGACCGTGCCGCGAGGACGCCGACACCGGTCCACGCGAGCCAGCGAAGTCCGCCCACCGTGCGCGCCACGACGGTGGCCACCGTGAGGGCGACCTGCGAGCCGAGCGGGACGGGGTGGACCGTCTCGTTGCCCTTCGCGTCGCGGCCCCGCAGGGACTCCAGGACCGTGGCGAGGTCGCCGAGGGTCGGGTGCTCGTAGACGTCGGCGACCGTGAGCTCCGGGACCTCCTCACGGACGCGCGCGACAAGCTGCGCCGCAGTCAGGCTGCCACCGCCGAGGTCGAAGAAGTCGGCGTCCGCTCCCCCCGGACTGGCACCGAGCAGGTCGCGCCAGATGCCCGCGAGCCAGGCTGCGCCAGCACCGAGGTCGGCCGTGGCGGACTCGTCGGAGGGCAGGGGCCACGGGAGGGCATCGCGGTCGACCTTGCCGGACGTGCGGGTCGGAATCGTCTCGACCACCGCGAGCCGCGGCACCATCGCGGCGGGCATCGTGGCGCGGAGGTGCTGGGACGCGGCCGCAGGATCAAAAGCGTCGTCGACGCTGACGTAGCCGACCAGCACGGTGTTGCCCGCGGCGCTCTTGCGGATCGCCGCAGCGGCAGCGACGACGCCCGGGAGTCCGAGCAGGGCGCTGTCGAGCTCGCCGAGCTCGATCCTGCGGCCACCGATCTTGACCTGGTCGTCGGCGCGGCCCTGGAACAGCAGACCCTCGGGATCGTTCACGACGACGTCACCGCTGCGGTAGGCGCGCTCCCAGCCGAGCGTCGGCATCGCGGCGTACTTCTCGGCGTCCTTGGCCGGATCCAGGTAGCGCGCCAGGCCGACGCCACCGATGATGAGCTCCCCTGGCTCCCCCTCGGGGACGGGACGGCCCTGTGCGTCGACGACCGCGAGGTCCCAGCCGTCCAGCGGGAGCCCGATCCGCACGGGCCCTTCCGGCCCGAGCTGGGCTCCGCAGGCCACGACCGTCGCCTCGGTCGGGCCGTAGGTGTTCCAGACCTCGCGGTCGGCCGTCGCCAGTCGGGCGCCGATCTCGGGCGGACACGCCTCCCCGCCGAGGATCAGCAGCCGGACGCGGTCGAGCGCCGCAGTGGGCCAGAGCGACACCAGCGTCGGCACGGTCGAGACGACCGTGATGCCGTTCGCGACGAGCCAGCCCCCCAACTCGGCGCCGCTCTTGACGAGCGAGCGGGGCGCGGGCACGAGGCACGCGCCGTGCCGCCACGCCAGCCACATCTCCTCGCACGACGCGTCGAACGCGACCGAGAGGCCGGCCATGACCCGGTCGCCCGGGCCGAGCGGGGCGTCGGCGAGGAACCACCGCGCCTCCGCGTCGACGAACGCCGCGGCGTTGCGGTGCCGCACCGCGACACCCTTGGGAGTCCCCGTCGAGCCCGAGGTGAAGATGATCCAGGCGTCGTCCTCGGTCGTGGGGAAGGCCCGCTCGTCCTCGGTGAGCTCACGCGCGGGCCGGCGCAGGGCGACCTGCATCCCGTCGCCCACGACCGCGGCGACGGCTGCCTCGCCGAGCACGGTGCGGGCCCGCTCCGGCGGGTCGTCGACGTCGACCGGCACGTAGGCCGCACCCGCGACGATGACGCCCGCGATCGCCGCGTAGAGGTCGACCGTGCCGGAGTCGATCCGGATGCCGACCCGGTCACCGCGGCCGACGCCGAGCGCGTGGAGCTCGTCGGCCAGGAGCGAGGCGCGCTCCCAGAACTCGGCGTACGTGAGGATCTCGGCCCCGTTGTCGACCGCCGGGGACTCCGGGACGGTCTCGGCCGTCGTGCGCAGGATGTCGACGAGGGTGCGGGGGTCCGGTGCGGCAGCGGATCGGAGCAGGGGCGAGGCCGCAACGGGGTCGGTCACCGGCGGATGCTCCCACGCGCAGATGAACGGCCGGTGACGGGAACAGTCGGGCCTGACCCGATGTTGGACCGGGCATGACGCATTCCGTGAAGGTCGACGTGTGGTCCGACATCGCCTGCCCCTGGTGCTTCGTGGGCAAGCGCCGTTTCGAGCAGGCCGTGGCGCGCTTCGACGGCGAGGTCGAGGTCGAGTATCACTCCTTCGAGCTCTCCCCCGAGACGCCGGTCGACTACGCCGGCACCGAGGCGGAGTTCCTGGCCAAGCACAAGGGCCTGCCGACGCAGCAGGCCGAGCAGATGCTCGCGCAGATGACCGAGCTCGCGGCGGGCGAGGGGCTCGCGTACGACTTCGGGCGCCTCCAGCACGCCAACACCGTGCTCGCCCACCAGGCGCTGCACCACGCCAAGGCGCACGGCAAGCAGGTCGAGCTCAAGGAGCGCCTGCTGGCGGCGTACTTCGAGCAGGGCCTCAACCTCAACCACGCGGAGGTGCTCGCCGACCTGGCCGCCGAGGTCGGGCTCGACCGTGAAGCGCTGCTCGCCGACCTCGAGAGCGAGGCCCACCTGGCGGCGGTGCGAGCCGACCAGGAGCAGGCGATCGAGTACGGCATCGGCGGCGTGCCGTTCTACGTCTTCGACGGACGCCTGGCGGTCTCCGGTGCGCAGTCCCCCGACGTCTTCGTCTCGGCCCTCGAGCGCGTCGTGCAGGAGTCGGGACAGCCCGCATGACCGGCCCGTTCGAGCTCGTGGGTGACGCCGACGCACCAGTGTGCGTCGATGGCGTCTGCGCGCTGCCCACGGACGCCGTCGAGGCCGTGCCCGCAGGTGCGGACACGGCCTCGACGGACGACCAGGTCTAGGTCAGACCAGGTCGGTACCGGCCTCCGGCTTCACGGCCAGGACGGGGCACGGCGCGTCAAGGATGATGCGCTGGGCGACACTGCCCATCAGCATCTTCCCGACGGGCGAGCGGTGCCGGATGCCGACAACTGCGAGGGTCGCATCCGTGGAGCGGATCTCTTCCACGACTGCGGCGGCGACGTCGTCGACGACGCCGTGAGCGATCCGCACCTCAAGTCCCAGCGCTTTGACCGCGGCGGTGACCCGGGCGATCTCGTCGTCGTCGGCATAGCGCCGGTCGACGAGCGCGTCGCCGCGCGTCACGTTCACGACCACGAGGTCCTCGTGCTTCTGCTCCGCCTGCGCCACTCCGTGCGCCAACGCGGCTGCTCCGTACTCGTCGGCCGACCAGGCCACCACGACCGTCATGCGGACACCTCCTGCTTGTTCTGGTTCTCCGGGTCGGGCTGGACGGCGCCCGCTCGACGTCCTGCGACGACCGTGCCGACCAGCAGCAGCGCCATGACGATGTACACGACGACCGCGACGGGCTCGCTCCACAGCGTCGCGACGTCGCCCTGCGAGATCGCGAGGGCCTGCGTGAGCTGGTCCTCGATTCGTGGGCCGAGGATCACGCCGATGATGAGCGGCAGGACCGGGAGGCCGAACCGCCGCATCGCCAGGCCCAGCACCCCGATCACGCCGAGCAGGGCGAGGTCGAACGCGTCGAAGTTGACGCTGTAGGCACCCAACGAGGCGAAGAACAGGATTCCCGCGTACAGGTACGGACGGGGAATCTGCAGGAGCTTCGCCCACACCGGCGCCAGCGGCAGGTTGATGACCAGGAGCAGGGTGTTGGCGATGAACAGGCTGGCGAGGAGGCCCCACACGAGCTTCGGGTTGGCGTCGAGGAACTGCGGTCCTGGCTGGAGGCCGTAGTTCTGCATCGCCACCAGGATGACGGCAGCGGTCGCCGTGGTGGGCAGGCCGATCGCGAGCAGCGGCACGAGGGTGCCGGCCGCGGACGCGTTGTTGGCGGCCTCCGGCCCGGCCACGCCCTCGATGGCGCCCTTGCCGAACTCCTCGGGGTGCTTCGTCAGGCGGCGCTCCGTGATGTACGACAGGAACGTCGGCACCTCGGCGCCACCCGCAGGCAACGCACCGAAGGGGAACCCGAACGCGGTGCCGCGCAGCCACGGCTTCCAGGAGCGGCCCCAGTCGCTCTTGCTCATCCACGGCTGCCCGACGGGGATGATGTCCAGCGGCTTCCGGCGCAGGTGGGCGGCAACCCACAGGGCCTCGCCGATCGCGAAGATCGCCACCGCGACGATCACGATGTCGATGCCGTCGGCGAGCTTCGCCTCGCCGAAGGTCAGTCGGGCCTGACCCGTGGTCGTGCCGATCAGGCCGATCGCCAGACCGAGGAACAGGGCCACGAAACCGCGCAGCTTTGACGACCCGAGCACCGCGGTGACGGCGAACAGAGCCAGGAGCATGATCGCGAAGTACGACGGCGCACCGAGCTTGACGACCAGGTCGGCGATGTTCGGCGCGAGGATCACGAGCAGGACCGTGCCGATCGTGCCGGCGATGAAGGACCCGATCGCCGCTGTGGCGAGTGCTTGGGCGGCTCGACCGTTCTTCGCCATCTTGTTGCCCTCGAGCGCCGTGACGACCGACGAGGACTCCCCCGGGGTGTTCAGCAGGATCGAGGTCGTCGACCCGCCGTACATGCCGCCGTAGTAGATGCCGGCGAACATGATCAGCGCACTGCTCGGCTCGACGCTGTACGTCACGGGCAGCAGCAGCGCCACGGTCATGGCCGGGCCGATGCCGGGCAGCACGCCGACGGCGGTGCCGAGCAGGACGCCGATCACGGCGAACAGCAGGTTGGTGGGGGTCAGCGCGGTCGCGAACCCGTCGAGGAGGAGGTCCATGTCAGAGCACCCCGTCCAGGACGCCCGCGGGGATCGGGATGCCGAGCCCCACGTAGAAGCCGTACCAGGTCAGCAGCGACAGTGCGGTGCCGATCGCGATGTCGAGGATCAGCGTGCGGCTTCCGAGCACCCGGGCGGTTCCCACGAACAGGAACGCCCCCACGATCGCCCATCCGAGCCAGCTGATCGTCGCGACGACGATCACGAACACGACGCCGAGCTTGGCGACCGTGGCCCAGTCACTGCCGTGCGTCAGGTCGATGTCCTCGCCGTCCTCGGCCTCGGTCACGTCCCCACGCCAGGTGGCGACGGCCAGCAGGACCGACAGGAGCACCAGGACCGTGCCGATGACGAAGCCGAAGGCGTACGGCTGGACCGGCTGGTCCGCGAAGCCCTTCTCGAGCCCTGCGGCGTCGTTCAGGACCACGCCGCCGACGACGAGCAGGAAGGCCGCAAGGCCGTACTGCGCGGTGTCGACGACCTTGCTGCGGGCCGGCTCCGGGCCGGCGAGGGTCTTCTCGGTGGCGATCGTCATGCGAGTCCCAGCTCCTTCAGCGTCGATTCGACGCGGTCGTTCTGCTCGATGAGGAACTCCTCGAACTCCTCGCCGACCATGAAGTTGTCGATCCAGCCGTTGCGCTCGAGGGCTTCCTCCCACTCGGGCGTGCCGTGCATCTCCGTGACGAGGTCGACCAGCTCCTGGCGAGCCTTGTCCGAGATTCCGGGCGGCGCGAGGATGCCGCGCCAGTTCAGGAACTCCATGTCGACGCCGCCCTCGCGCAGGGTCGGCGCGTCGACGGTCTCGAGGCGCTCGGCTCCCGAGACCGCGAGGACCCGGAGCTCGCCGCTGTCGATCTGTCCGGCGAACTCGCCGAGGCCCGACATGCCGACGTCGATCTTCTCGCCCAGGAGCGCCGTCGTGAGCGGGCCGCCGCCGTCGTAGGAGATGTAGTTGACGTCGTTCGGGTCGATGCCGACGGTCTGCGCGAGCTGCATCGGGAAGAGGTGGTCCGGGCCACCTGGCGAGGATCCGCCGCCGACCGTGATGCTGCTCGGATCGGCCTGCCAGGCCTCGACGAGGTCGTCCAGGGTCTGGAACGGCGAGTCCGCGGGGACGAGGATGCCCTCGGCCTCCGCGACCAGACCCGCGATCGGGGTGGCCTTGTCGACCGTGGCGTCGGACTTGTTCGTGAACACCGCGCCCACGACGCCGAGGCCCATCAAGAGCATGACGTCCTCGGCCCCTTCCTCGTTCAGGAGGCGCTGCATCGCGACGGTGCCGCTGGCACCGATGACGTTGTTGATCTCGAACCGACCAGTCAGGTCTTCCTGCTCCATGGCCTGGGCGGCGGCACGGCCGGTGAGGTCGTAGCCTCCACCGGGGCTGTTCGGGATCATCATCCGCAGTCGCCTGTTGTCGGGGTCGTCGCCGCCACGGGTCACACCACACGCGGAGACGGTGGCGACGAGGACGGCGGCGAGGGCCAGTGCGAGAGCACGGCTCCATCGACGTGATGTCATGGTTCCTCCTGGGTCAGGACGATCCTGCGCGATGATGTGGTCTGCGTCACTCTTCTGGACGCAAAGGAGGTTGTGGTCGTTGTGGTCATGCGTCGTACCCGTCTGACCCTCGCCGGCCAGGTCCTGGTCCTGCAGCTCGTGGTCATGAGCGGCGTGCTTGTCGTTGTCGCGATGATCTCGGTGCGCCAGAGCACCGAGACGTTCCAGGAGACCCGCGGCAGCGCGATGCGTTCCGTCGCCGAGTACACGTCGAACGTCTCGATCGTGCGCGACCAGATCGACGAGCTCGGGGCCACGCGGGCGCTCGCTCCCACCGTCGACCGGGGGCTGCAGCTCTCCGGTGCCACGACGGTCGCGATCGCCGACGCGGGCGGCACGATCGTCGCCTCGTCCGACCCGCAGGAGGTCGGCACGCAGGCCGTCCTCGGCGACAGCCGGATCGAGGAGGGTCGCGGCTGGAGCGGCGACCTGACGATCGACGGCACTCGCGTCGTCGCCGCGCACGCCCCCGTGATCGGCGACGACGGATCCCTCCTCGGGTTCACGATCGCGACGCAGGAGTACCCGCGTCTCTGGGACCGGATCACCGACGAGACGACCGACCTGGCGCTCTTCCTCGGCATCGGGGCTCTCGCGGGAGGCCTCGGCACCTGGTGGGTCTCGCACCTGCTGAAGCGACGCACCCGTGGCCTCGGCAGCGCCGAGATCGCGACGCTGGCCGACCACCGTGAGGCGCTGCTGCACAGCATCGGCGAGGGCGTCGTCGCGGTCGACCCGACCGGCAGGGTCACGCTCCTCAACGACGGCGCGCGCGCCCTGCTGGGCCTGCGGGGCGACGTCATCGGGCGCCCCGTCTCGACGCTCGACCTGCCGGCCGACGTGCGCGGGTTGCTGGGCGACCACGACGACGCGCACGACGAGGTCGTCGTGGTCGGTGACCGGGTGCTCGTCGTCAACCGCCGCGCGGCGCGCAGCCACGGTCGCGGCATCGGTAGCGTCACGACCATGCGCGACCGGACCGAGCTCGTCTCGCTGCAGAACCAGCTCAGCTCCAACCTGTCGATCAGCGACACCCTCCGGGCGCAGACGCACGAGTTCGCCAACCGGCTGCACACGATCTCGGGGCTCGTCGAGCTGGAGGAGTACGACGAGCTCGCCCAGCTGCTCGGGACGCTGACCCGCGAGCGGGCCGACCTCGACGCGCGGATCCGCGACCGGGTGGAAGATCCAGCGGTCGCGGCACTGCTCGTGGCCAAGTCGTCGGCCGCCTCGGAGGTCGCCGTGCGACTCGTGCTGCACGACGACGCGCACCTGCCCGCCGTCGCCCCCGACCTCTCGGCCGACCTCACGACGGTCATCGGCAACCTGATCGACAACGCGATCGACGCCAGCCGTGGCCAGGACCCCGCGCGGGTCGAGGTGACGATGGGCGTCGTGGGTCAGGACGTCGTGGTGGCCGTGACCGACACCGGTCCTGGCGTGCCACCCGAGCTGCGCGACTCGATCTTCGTGCGCGGGTTCTCGACGAAACCGGAAGTCCTCGGCGGGCGCGGCATCGGCCTGCCTCTGGTGCGGGTCATCGCGACGCGCCGCGGAGGTCGGGTCGAGGTCGCCGACAACGGCGGGACCGGCGCACGTTTCGAGGTCACGGTGCCGCTGGTCTCCCCCACGGCGCGCCCGACCGCATCCGGAGCGGCGCGCCCGTGAACGCCGACCGGGACCTCCGCGTGCTCGTGGTCGACGACGACTTCATGGTCGCGCGCATCCACGAGCGCTTCGTCGACCGCACACCCGGGTTCACCCCGGTCGGGACGGCCCGCACGGGATCCGAGGCGTTGGACCTCGTGGAGCAGCTCTCCCCCGACGTCATGCTGCTCGACGTCCACCTCCCGGACCTCGACGGCCTCGAGGTGCTCCGCCGGGTCCGGGCGGCGGGCCACGAGGTCGGCGTCGTCATGGTCACGGCGGAACGTGACGCCGAGATCGTCCGCGCCGCCCTGCTGGGAGGCGCGCAGCAGTACCTCGTGAAGCCGTTCGAGCACCCTGCCCTGGCAGCCCGACTGGAGGCGGTGCGCGCGACCCTGAGCGCGCTCGGGACCCTCGACGACGACCGCCAGGCAGTCGACCAAGCCTCGATCGACCGTGCCTTCGGCGCGGCGGCCGTCACGGTCGACCTGCCGAAGGGCCTCAGCCAGGAGACGGCCGAGGCGGTCCTGGAAGCGCTGCGCCTGCGAGGCGAGCTCTCCGCGACCGAGGCGGGCGAGGACGTGGGGCTCTCCCGGGTCAGTGCGCGGCGCTACCTCGAGCACTTCGTGACCGTCGGCCGCGCCACGGTTCGCCTGCAGTACGGCACGACCGGCCGCCCCGAGCGCCGCTACTCACCGAGCTGAGTCGAGGCCGCCCGCGGCCGAGCCTCAGGGTGTCACCGGCGAAGCCGGTCACTCCGGTCGTCGAGTGGCGTCCGAGGGACGAGGACGGCGTATCGAGACGGTGGTCAGGTGAGCGCGAGCGGTTCCGCCGGCCAGTCCGACCGTTCGCGGTCACGCTGGCAGCGTCTCGATATCCCCCTCGGACTCCGTCCTGGGAGGTACCCCCAGCGTCTCGTTCCTCGCGCGCCACTCGACGACCGGGACGCGCGACTGCGTCGCGGACACCCTGACGCGCAGACTGCGTCTGCGGCGTCAGCCCACCCGCGCACGCAGCTCGGCGAGCTGCTCGGTCACGCGCACCAGCGCGGTGCCACCGCGGCTGTCGCGCGAGGCGATCGAGCCCTCGACCGTCAGCACCTCGCGCACCCCGGGTGTCAGGAGCGGCGAGATCGCAGCGAAGTCGTCGTCGCTCAGCTCGTCGAGCTCGATGCCGCGCTGCTCGCACGCCTGCACGCAGGCCCCGGAGAGCTCGTGGGCCACCCGGAACGGCACGCCCTCGCGGACCAGCCACTCGGCGATGTCGGTCGCGAGGGCGAAGCCCTGGGGCGCGAGATCGGCCATGCGGTCGGTGTGGAACGTGAGCGTCGCGATCATGCCCGTGAACGCCGGCAACAGAACCTCGAGCGTGTCGACGGAGTCGAACACGGGCTCCTTGTCCTCCTGCAGGTCTCGGTTGTAGGCCAGCGGCAGCGCCTTGAGCGTCGCGAGGAGCCCGGCGAGGTTCCCGATGAGCCGACCCGACTTGCCACGCGCGAGCTCGGCGATGTCGGGATTCTTCTTCTGCGGCATGATGCTCGACCCGGTCGAGTAGCCGTCGTGCAGCGTGACGAATCCGAACTCCTTGGTGTTCCAGAGGATGACCTCCTCCGCCAGGCGCGAGACGTCGACCCCGATCTGCGCCGCGACGAAGGCGAACTCCGCCACGAAGTCGCGTGACGAGGTGCCGTCGATCGAGTTGGGCGTGGAGCCCGTGAAGCCGAGGTCGGCGGCGACGGCCTCGGGATCCAGACCCAGCGACGATCCGGCGAGAGCACCCGAGCCGTAGGGCGACTCCGCGCCGACCCGCGCGTCCCACTCGCGCAGGCGGTCGAGGTCGCGCACGAGCGGCCACGCGTGGGCCAGCAGGTGGTGCGACAGCAGGACCGGCTGCGCGTGCTGCAGATGGGTGCGACCGGGCATGGGCGCACCCAGGTGCGCCTCGGCCTGGTCGGCCAGCGCCCGCACCAGCTCGCTCACGAGGCGTGCCACGATCCGGGCGTGCTCGCGCAGGTAGGCGCGGAAGAGCGTGGCGACCTGGTCGTTGCGCGAGCGCCCTGCCCGCAGGCGCCCGCCCAGCTCGGGGCCGAGCCGCTCCATCAGGCCTCGTTCGAGGGCCGAGTGCACGTCCTCGTCGTCGGGGTCAGGAGTGAAGGCCCCAGAGCGCACGTCGCCGTCGAGCGCCGCGATGCCCTCGAGCATCGCGGTGAGGTCGTCGGCCGTCAGCAGCCCGGCCGCATGGAGCACGCGAGCGTGCGACCGTGAGCCGGCCAGGTCGTAGGGCGCGAGGCGCCAGTCGAAGTGGGTCGAGCGCGACAGCGCGGTGAGCTCGGGCGAGGGTCCGCTGGCGAAGCGGCCGCCCCAGAGCCGGGACTCGCCGCCCTGGGCCACCTCGGTGCCACTGGTCGTGTCGATCTCGCGAGAGTCAGTCATCGGTGGGCACCTTACGGGCGAGGTCGGTGAAGTGGGCGGCGAGGGCGTCGCCGCCTAGGGGGTCTCGGCAGATGATCATGACGGTGTCGTCTCCGGCGATCGTGCCGAGCACAGCCGGCATCGCGACGTGGTCGACCGCGGACGCGAAGTACTGGGCTGCGCCCGGCGGGGTGCGGAGCACGACGAGGTTGGCCGACGCCTCGGCGCTCACGACCACCTCACGCGCCAGCCGGGCCATGCGGGCCATCGCGGCGGCACTGTCGCCCGCGGGTTGAGGCGTGCGGTCGCCCCCCTCGGACGGCACGGCGTACACGAGTCCGCCGTCGGCGTGGCGCACGCGCACCGCGTCGAGCTCCACGAGGTCGCGCGACAGGGTCGACGGCGTGGCGTGCACCCCGCGCTCCTGAAGCAGGACGACGAGGTCGCCCTGCGAGCGCACGGGGTGGCGCTGCAGCAGCTCGACGACGAGCTGCTGGCGCGCGGCCTTGGTGTCCGGGACGGTCACTCGCTGCGCTCCCTCATGCTCACGACTTCTCCAGGAGCCAGGTCAGCACGGCCTTCTGGGCGTGGAGCCGGTTCTCGGCCTCGTCCCAGACAACGCTCTGCGGCCCGTCGAGCACCTCGGCGGCGATCTCGAGACCGCGGTAGGCCGGCAGACAGTGCAGGACGATGGCGTCGGGCTTGGCCAGCGCGAGCGCCTCAGCCGTCAGCGAGTACGGACCGAAGACCGCCAGGCGTTCGGCCTTGGTGTCCTCGAGGCCCATCGAGACCCAGGTGTCGGTGATGACGACGTCGGCGCCGGCGAGCGCTGCGACAGGGTCATCGGTCACCGTGACCGACCCGCCCGTGGTGGCCGCGATGCGCTCGGCGTCGGCCAGGACCTCGACCGCAGGCTGGTAGCCCGCGGGAGACCCGATGCGCACGTGCATGCCGGCGGTGGCGCCTCCGAGCACGTACGAGTGGCCCATGTTGCAGGCGCCGTCGCCCACGAAGGCGACCTGCAGCCCCGCGAGCGCGCCCTTGTGCTCGATCACGGTCTGCCAATCGGCCAGGATCTGGCACGGGTGGAAGTCGTCGCTCAGCGCGTTGACGACGGGCACGCCGGACATCGCGGCCATCGTCTCGAGGTCGTGCTGGTGGTACGTGCGCCACACGACCCCGCTGACCATGCGGCCCAGGACCCGGGCCGTGTCCTCGACGGACTCGCCGCGACCGGCCTGGGTCGTGCTGCGGTCCATGATCAGCGGCGACCCGCCGAGGTCGGCGATGCCGACCGCGAAGGAGACCCGGGTGCGGGTCGAGGACTTGTCGAACATGACCGCAACGGTCTGGGGCCCCTCGAGCGGCTTGCGGCTGTACGGCGCCGCCTTGAGCTCGGCGGCGAGCGCCAGGACCTCGGCCTGCTCGGCCGGGCTCAGGTCGTCGTCGCGCAGCAGGTGCCGCGTCGTCATGCCAACACCTCGTCGAGGAGTGCCGAGATCGTGGCGACGGCGTGTGCCGCCTCGTCCTCGGTGAGCACGAGCGGCGGCGCAAGGCGCAGCCGATCGGGCGTCGGGGCGTTGACGATCAGCCCGGCGTCGTACGCTGCAGTCTGGACGTCGGCAGCCCGGGGCTCGGTCAGCACGACTCCTCGCAGGAGTCCACGACCGGTCACGGCCGTGACCCGCGGGTGGCGCTCCAAGCCCGCAGCGAGCTGGTCGCCGCGTGCGGTGGCGTGTGCGAGCAGCCCCTCGGTCTCGATCGTGTCGATGACGGCCAACGCGGCCGCCGTGGCGACCGGGTTGCCGCCGAACGTCGTGCCGTGGTTGCCCGGGCCGAGCAGCGTCGCGGCGTCGCCGAGGGCGATCATCGCGCCGATCGGGATGCCGCCACCGAGGCCCTTGGCGAGCGTCACGAGGTCGGGCACGATGCCCGAAGCCGTGTGGGCGAACCAGTCACCCGTGCGACCGACCCCGGTCTGGACCTCGTCGACCCACAACAGGGCACCGTGCCGGGACGTGATCTCGCGGGCGGCGGCCAGGTAGCCCTCCGGCGCGTCGATGACCCCCGCCTCGCCCTGGATCGGCTCGACGACGAAGGCCGCCACCGTGTCGTCCACAGCGGCCTCGAGCGCAGCGACGTCGCCGTACGGGACGAACGTGACGTCGCCCGGCAACGGCTCGAACGGCTCGCGGTACTGCGCCTTGGAGGTCAGGGCCAGTGCGCCCATCGTGCGGCCGTGGAAGCTGCCCTCGGTCGCGACGACCCGCGTGCGTCCGGTGCGGCGCGAGGCCTTGAACGCGGCCTCGTTCGCCTCGGCCCCGGAGTTGGCGAAGAACACCCGGCCGTCGTGACCCACGAGGCTCAGCAGCTTCTCGGCGAGGCGCACCTGGGGCTCGGAGATGAAGAAGTTCGAGACGTGACCCAGCGTCTGGAGCTGGTTCGTGACCGCCTCGACGATCGCCGGGTGGGCGTGTCCGAGCGAGTTGACCGCGATGCCGCCCAGCAGGTCGAGGTAGCGGTTGCCGTCGACGTCCCACACCGTGGAGCCCTCGCCCCGCGCGAGCACCCGCGCGGGAGTGCCGAACGTGTTCATGACCGAGGACTGGTAGCGCTGCGTGAGCTCCGCACCCGTGACCGGCGTGCCGGCCCAGCCCGCCGGCCGCTCCGGGGCGCTCACGGCTGGTCCTTCTCGACGCTCGTGGAGTACAGCGCGGTGCGCACCCGGGTCTCGGCGCCGGGCACGACCTGCGTGCCCACGCCCTCGTCGGTGAAGATCTCCAGCAGCACGGCGTGCGGTTCGCGGCCGTCGATCACGGTCGCGCGCTCGACGCCACCCTGCACGGCCTTCAGGCACGCCGTCATCTTGGGGATCATGCCGCTCGCGAGCGTCGGGATGAGCTCCTCGAGGCCTTCCGGACTGATCTCGCCGATCACGTCGGTCGAGTTCGGCCAGTCGGCGTAGAGGCCCTCGACGTCGGTCAGGACCAGCAGCTTCTCGGCACCCAACGCCACGGCGAGCGCCGCCGCGGCCGTGTCGGCGTTGACGTTGTGCACCTGACCGTCCTTGTCGGGCGCCACGCTCGAGACGACGGGGATCCGGCCGGCGTCGATGATGTCCTGCACCGCCTCGGGGCGGACGTCGACGACCTCGCCCACGAGGCCCACGTCGACGGGCTCGCCGTCGACGAGCGGCATCGTGCGCTCGGCCGTGAACAGGCCCGCGTCCTCGCCGGACAGGCCGACGGCCATCGCGCCGTGCCGGTTGAGCAGGCCGACGAGCTCACGACCGACCTGGCCGGTCAGGACCATCCGGACGACGTCCATCGTCTCGGGCGTCGTGACCCGGAGACCACCGCGGAACTCCGACGGGATGTCGAGCTTCTTGAGCATCGTGCTGATCTGCGGGCCGCCGCCGTGCACCACGACCGGCTTGAAGCCCGCGAGCCGCAGGAACACGATGTCCTCGGCGAACGCCTGCTTGAGCGCGTCGTCGGTCATGGCGTTGCCGCCGTACTTCACGACGAGGATCTTGTCGTGGTACTTCTTCAGCCACGGCAGCGCCTCGGCGAGGATGCCGGCCTTGGTGGTGGCCTTCTTCCAGTCGGCCGGGCTCCACTCGTCGGTCGGGGTGGGGCTTTCTTCAGTCATGATGAGTAGGCGGAGTTCTCGTGGACGTACGCCTGCGTGAGGTCGTTGGTCCAGATCGTCGCCGCCTCCTTTCCTGCCTTGAGGTCGATCGTGACGGTCACGGCGCGCTGCTCGAGGTCGATGCCAGACGGGTCCTCGGCGGGGCCGCTGTTGCGGCACACCCAGACCCCGTTGAGCGCGACGTCGAGGTCGGCCGGGTCGAACGCGGCCTGCGTCGTGCCGACCGAGGCCAGGATGCGGCCCCAGTTCGGGTCCTTGCCGAAGATCGCGCACTTGAAGAGGTTGCTGCGGGCCACGGACCGGCTCACGTCCAGCGCGTCCTGCTCGCTGGCGGCGTTGACGGTCTCGATCGCGATCTCGTGGTCGGCGCCCTCAGCGTCGGCGAGCAGCTGGAGCGCGAGGTCGCGGCACAGGTCGGTCAGCAACGCCGTGAACTCGGCCAGATCGGGGGCCACCTCGGCGGCGCCCGACGCCATCAGCAGGACCGTGTCGTTGGTCGACTGGCAGCCGTCGGAGTCGAGGCGGTCGAAGGACTGCGCCGTGGCCGCACGGAGGGCCGAGTCGAGGTCGGCGGCCGAGAGGTCGGCATCGGTCGTGATGACGACGAGCATCGTGGCCAGGGCCGGGGCCAGCATCCCGGCACCCTTCGCCATGCCACCGATCGTGTACCCGTCCCCCGAGCGGACGGCCTGCTTGCTGACGGTGTCGGTCGTCATGATCGCGGTGGACGCCGCGGCTCCCCCGTCGGCACTGAGGGCGGAGGCCGCCTCCCGGACGCCGCCGAGCAGGTCGTCCTTGTCGTTCAGTAGGCCGATGAGACCCGTCGAGCACACCTGCACGTCGATCGGGCCGACACCGAGCAGCTCGCCGGCCAGCTCGGCGGTCTCGTGCACGATCTGGAAGCCTGCGGCACCCGTGTAGCAGTTGGCGCCGCCGGAGTTCAGGACCACGGCCCGCGCGCTGCCGGTCGAGATGGCCTGCTCACTCCACAGGACCGGGTTGGCTTTGCACCGGTTCGAGGTGAACACGGCGGCGGCCGACGAGATCGGTCCGTCGTTGACCACGAGGGCGACGTCGGGCGCGCCCGTCGACTTGAGGCCCGCGGCGACGCCGGCGGCCCGAAATCCCGCTGCAGCCGTGACGCTCATGGCGCGACTCCTTCGGTCGGGAGGCCCGTGGTCTCGGGGAGACCGAGGGCGAGGTTCATGGACTGGATCGCGCCACCGGCGGTGCCCTTGACCAGGTTGTCGAGCGCCGTGACGGTCACGAGGCGGCCGACCTTCTCGTCGACGGCCACCTGGACGTGGACCTGGTTCGAGCCGAGCGTCGCCTTGGTGGACGGCCAGACGCCCTCCGGCAGCAGGTGCACGAACGGCTCGGCGTCGTAGGCCGCCGCGTAGGTCTCGCGAACGGCCGCGAGGTCCACGCCCGGGCGCAGACGAGCCGTTGCGGTCGCGAGGATCCCCCGCGACATCGGCACGAGGGTCGGCGTGAACGACAGCGCGACGTCCGAGGCACCCGCGTGCCGCAGGTTCTGGATGATCTCCGGGATGTGCCGATGCGTGCCGCCGACCGCGTACGGAACGGCTGAGCCGAGGCCCTCGGACGCGAGCAGGTGCGGCTTGGCCGCCTTCCCGGCCCCGGAGTAGCCGTTGGCCAGCACGGCCACGATGTCCGTGCTCTCGGCGAGGTCCGAGGCGATCGCGGGCTGCAGCCCCAACGTCACGGCCGTGACGTTGCAGCCAGGCACCGCGATGCGCTTGACCGACCCCAGAGCCTCCCGCTGCCGGGTGGCCCCCGTGAACAGCTCGGGCAGGCCGTAGGGCCACGTGCCGGCGTGGTCACTGCCGTAGTACTCGACCCAGTCGGCGGCATTCTCGAGCCGGTGGTCGGCGCCGCAGTCGATCACGAGCGTGTCGGGTCCGAGCGCCGCCGCGACCTTGCCCGACTCGCCGTGCGGCAGGCCGAGGAACACGACGTCGTGACCCGCGAGGGTCTCGGGCGTCGTCGGCTCGATCACGCGGTCGTGGAGGGCGACGAGGTGCGGCTGGTGCTCGACCAGGCGCGACCCGGCGCTCGAGGCCGCAGTGAGCGCGCCGATCGTGACGTTCGGGTGACCGAGCAGCAGGCGCAGGACCTCGCCGCCGGCGTACCCGCTCGAGCCGGCGACGGCGACGTTGTACGTGTGACTCATCTGTGAACCCTTGCAGATTGTGGGGGTGGGCGGCGTGCTCAGTCGGCGCCGAGCTCCATCGCCGCGGCGTCGAGGGCCAGCTCCCCCTGGTCAGTGGAGTCACCGCTCGCGGCCGGGTTGGCCTCGATGCGGACGGCGCCGCCGGCGGGCAGATCGCCGAACAGCGTGCCGTTCTCGACGAGCACCTGGCCCTGGTCGAGCGGCTGCGCGGCGTACATCTCGAGCTTGGACCGCGAGTCTGCGATGTCGAGGTTGCGCATCGTGAGCTGGCCGATGCGGTCCGTGGGACCGAAGACGGCGTTGTCGGTGCGCTCCATCGACAGCTTGTCGGGGTGGTACGAGAAGTTCTCGCCCTGCGTGTCGAGGATCGAGTAGTCCTCGCCGCGGCGCAGACGCAGCGTGACGCTGCCGGTCACGAGCGAGGCGATCCAGCGCTCGACCGACTCGCGCAGCATCATGGCCTGCGGGTCGAGCCAGCGGCCCTCGTACATGAGCCGGCCGAGACGACGGCCGTGCTGGTGGAAGTTCGCGATCGTGTCCTCGTTGTGGATCGCGTTGACGAGCCGCTCGTAGGCGATATGCAGCAGGGCCATCGCCGGGGCCTCGTAGATGCCGCGGCTCTTGGCCTCGATGATGCGGTTCTCGATCTGGTCGGACATGCCGAGCCCGTGACGACCACCGATCGTGTTGGCCTCGTGCACGAGCGCCACGGCGTCGCCGTCGAACGTGTTGCCGTTGATCGCGACCGGGCGACCGGCCTCGAACGTGATCGTGACGTCCTCGGTGTCGATGTCGACCGACGGGTCCCAGAACTTGACGCCCATGATCGGCTCGACGGTCTCGAGCGAGACGTCGAGGTGCTCGAGCGTCTTGGCCTCGTGGGTGGCGCCCCAGATGTTGGCGTCGGTCGAGTAGGCCTTCTCCTGGCTGTCGCGGGACGGCAGGTTTCGCTCGGTGAGCCACTGGCTCATCTCGGTGCGGCCGCCGAGCTCGCTGACGAACGCCGCGTCGAGCCACGGCTTGTAGATGCGGAGCTCGGGGTTGGCGAGCAGGCCGTAGCGATAGAACCGTTCGATGTCGTTGCCCTTGAAGGTCGAGCCATCGCCCCAGATGTCGACGCCGTCCTCGTGCATCGCGCGCACGAGCAGGGTGCCGGTGACGGCGCGGCCGAGCGGTGTCGTGTTGAAGTACGTGCGACCGCCCGACCGGATGTGGAAGGCACCGCAGGCAAGCGCCGCGAGACCCTCGTCGACGAGCGGCTTCTTGATGTCGATGGCCCGGGCAAGCTCGGCGCCGTACTGCATCGCGCGGCCCGGGATGCCGGAGATGTCCGGCTCGTCGTACTGGCCGATGTCGGCGGTGTACGTGCAGGGGATCGCCCCCTTGTCGCGCATCCACGCGACCGCCACGGAGGTGTCGAGGCCGCCGGAGAACGCGATGCCGACCCGTTCACCGACGGGCAGGGAAGTCAGTACCTTGGACATGTCTCACATTCTTGCACACCCTTGCAAGAATTTGCACGCTGGGTGTGCCGTACCGCTCGCGAGTGAGAATGTTGGTGGTCAGGAGAGAGTTTGTTGGTGGACAGGATGCAACAAAGTCTCTCCTGACCACCAACAAAGTCTCTCGCGAGCGGTAATTACCTCAAGGTGGCGGAGAACTGGGTCTCGGCGGCGTGGACCGCGGCCTCGCGGGCGGACTTGATGTCGGCGTCGGTCAGGGTGCGGTCGGGAGCGCGCAGGCGGAGCGAGAACGCCAACGACCGCTGGCCCTCCGGCACCTGGTCGCCCGTGTACACGTCGAACAGGCGCACCGACTCGATCAACTCGTTCGCCGAGGCGAGGACCGCACGCAGCGACTCCGCTGGAACCTCCTCCGCCACGAGGAACGCGAGGTCCTCCTTGGCCACGGGGAAGGCCGAGAACGACGGCTTCGGCCCGATCGCGGGGGCGGCAGCGAGCATCCGGTCGAGATCGATCTCGCCGATGCCGACGCGGCCGGGCAGGCCGTGCTCGGCGGCGACAGCAGGATGCAGCTCGCCCGCGTGACCCACCACGGTGCCGGCCAAGGGGCCGTCGGCCAGGACCAGCTCGGCGCACCGACCCGGGTGGTACGGGGCCACCTGCGCGGCGCGCACCGCGACGTCGACGTGCAGGACCCGCGCGACACGGCGCAGCACCGAGACCGCGTCGGACCATGCGGCCGGGCGGCCGGGGCCGTCCCACCCGCTGCGCTCGCGCTCCCCCACGAGCACCAGGCCGACGTGGTGCGGCTGGTACGGCAGGGCGGCGTCGAGGGCGGCGAGCTGCTCGGGCGTCGGACGGGCGTCGACGCCGTAGATCGGTGCAGCCGTCGCGTCCTCGGCCGGCAGGAAGACGCGGCCGATCTCGCTGATCTCCACGACGTCGTGGCCGCGGCCGACGTTGAGCGACGCCGCACGGAGCAGGCCCACGAGGAGGGTCGTGGTGAGACCCGGCTCCTCCGTGGAGAGCGGGTTGGCGAGCAGCACCTGCCGGCGACGCGCGTCGTCGGCAGGCAGGCCGAGCCGGTCGAAGTGCGCCGGGCCCACGAACGGGAGCGTCGTGACCTCGGTCAGGCCGGCCCCTGCCAGCACGTGCCCCACACGACGACGCAGCTCCTGGTCGCGCGAGAGACCGCGGCCGCCCGTGGGTGTCGGCAGCACCGAGGGCACGTTCTCGTAACCGGCCGAGCGCAACGCCTCCTCGACGAAGTCGTACGGGTCGTTGAGGTCGAACCGCCAGGTCGGCGGCGTCACGGTGAACGAGGCGCCGTCGCTC
>JAHEXN010000006.1:25396-26941 GCA_023252095.1 Actinomycetes bacterium
ACGTCGCGGGCGAAGTCAGGCGTGATGTCGACGCCGGAGACCCGGGCGGGCAGGTCGACCGGGAACGTCACAGCGGCCCGCTCCGGCACTGAGCCGACGTGCGTGGCGCCCGGCACGAGCGTGCCACCGGCGAGCTCGACCAGGAGCTCGGCGACCCGAGCCGCGCCCACCATGGTCAGCGCAGGGTCGACACCGCGCTCGTAGCGCTTCGCAGCCTCTGACGGCAGCTTGTGCCGGCGTTCACCGCGGAAGATCGTGGTGGGGTCCCAGAACGCGGCCTCGACGATGACGTCGGTCGTGTCAGGTCCGATCTCGGTGGCCGCCCCGCCCATGACCCCTGCCAGCCCGATGACGCCGGAGTCGTCCACGATCACGAGGTCCTCGGGCGTCAACGCGCGCTCGACGTCGTCGAGGGTCGTGAGCCGCTCCCCCACCGCAGCACGCCGCACCACGAGGTCACCCGAGACCTTGGCGCGGTCGTAGCAGTGGTTGGGCTGGCCGAGCTCGAGCATGACGTAGTTGCTGATGTCGACCGTGAGCGAGATCGACCGCATGCCCGCCTGCGTCAGGCGACGCGCCAGCCAGCCGGGCGTGGGTCGGCTCGGGTCGATGCCGGTCACGACGACCGTCGAGAAGACGGGGCAGCCCTCGGGGTCCTCGACCCGGACGGGGTACCCGCCGTCGCCCGACGGCAGGGTCACGGCCTCGGCCGGGTCGGCGAACGGCAGGTCGAACGCCAGGGCGGTGTCGCGCGCGACGCCCCGCAGGCTCAACGCGTACGCACGGTCGGGGTTGACCTCGAGGTCGAGCGTCTGGTCGGCGAGCCCGAGGAGCTCGGTGGCCGACTGACCCGGCTCGGCAGCACCGGGGGCGAGCACGAGGATGCCGGCAGCCGTGGTCTCGTCGTCGGGGAGGCCGAGCTCCTTGGTGGAGCAGATCATGCCGTCGGAGACATGCCCGTAGGTCTTGCGCGAGCCGATCTCGAAACCGAGCTCCGGCAGGAACGTGCCGGGGAGCGAGACCACGACGAGGTCACCGACGGCGAAGTTGTGGGCACCACAGATGATGCCGCGGCTCGCGACGTCGTCGCCCGGGGCGTCCGGCACGGACTCCACGTTGTGCGCGCCGACGTCGACGCGGCACCAGTTGATCGTCTTGCCGTTCTTCTGCTGCTCGGGCGAGATCGCGAGCACGCGTCCCACCGTCAGCGGACCGGTGATGCCGCCGCCGATGATCTCCTCGAGCTTGAGGTCGTACATCGTCAGCCGGTCGGCCAGCTGCGCCGTCGTGACGTCAGCCGGCAGCTCCACGAGGCTCTTGAGCCACTCGACAGGTACCTTCACAGGCCCACTCCGAACGGCTCGGTGAAGCGGACGTCGCCGTCCCAGAGGTCACGCAGGTCCGCGATGTCGTAGCGGCTCGTGACCGTGCGGTCCAGGCCCATGCCGAACGCGAAGCCGGAGTACCGCTCCGGGTCGACGCCGCACGCCACCAGGACGCGCGGGTTGACGACACCGCAGCCACCCCACTCGATCCAACCCTCCC
>JAHEXN010000218.1:0-3236 GCA_023252095.1 Actinomycetes bacterium
AGCGGTGTGGCCGTGCCGGGATCGACGTCGCCCGAGGTCGCGAGGACGCCGGACCCGTCGGTCACGGCCGCGGGGGCGTGGCCGAGGAGGGCGCGCAGGAACGGGAGGGCGTCGGCGGCCGCCTCGGCGTCGAGGCCGCGGCGCAGCGCAGGCGCCGCGAGGGACGCGGTGTGGAGCGTCGCGTACGTCGCGACGTCATCGGGACTGCCGAGCGACTCGTCGCGTCCGCGTGCCGCCCGCCGCCGGCCGGCGAGACCGAGCAGCACGACGACCGCGCCGAGCACCGCACCGCCCAGGACCTCCATGCCGGGACGTTATCGCGGGAGTCCCTCCTCTGGTTGAGGTGCGACGAGCCTCGAAGCCACGGTTGGTTGCTGGACGGCGGAAGGTGAAGGACAAGCGGCCACGGACCAGGAGCCGGGGTCTGTGGTCGCTTCCCGGTCCCGCCGCCGGGCCGGTGGATCCACCACGCAAAGCGCGGCGCGCGAGGGAAGACGGTGGATCCTCCACCGAATGAACCAACTTTCGGTGGTGGATCCACCGCGCCACGGGGTCGGTGCGCCATTCGGTGGTGGATCCACCGCCCACCACCCCGGCTCGACACGGGTCGCCGCGGGTGCGACGGTGGGAAGGTCTCGCGATGAGATATCTTGACGTCAAACTATTCTTGCGTGCGAAACGGAGACCCCGTGGCCGAGCCGACGATCATCTACACCCACACCGACGAGGCGCCCGCACTGGCGACGCACTCGTTCCTTCCCTTCATCCAGGCGTACGCGTCCACCGCGGGCGTGCAGGTCGAGACCCGCGACATCTCGCTCGCCGGCCGCATCATCAGCCAGTTCCCCGACTTCCTCGAGGAGGGGCAGCGCATCGACGACGCCCTCGCCGAGCTCGGTGCCCTCGCGCTGCGCCCCGAGGCGAACATCATCAAGCTCCCCAACATCTCGGCCTCCGTGCCGCAGCTCAAGGCGGCCATCGCCGAGCTGCAGAGCCAGGGCTACGCGCTTCCCGCGTACCCCGAGGACCCGAAGACCGACGAGGACAAGGAGATCCGGGCGCGCTACGGCAAGGTCATGGGCTCCGCCGTCAACCCGGTCCTGCGTGAGGGCAACTCCGACCGCCGCGCGCCCGCGTCGGTCAAGAACTACGCCAAGAAGCACCCGCACCGCATGGGCGCCTGGTCGGCCGACTCCAAGACCACGGTCGCCACGATGGGCGTGCGCGACTTCCGCGACAACGAGAAGTCGGTCGTGATCGAGGCCGACGACACGCTGAGGATCGAGCTCGTCGGCGACGACGGCTCCGTCACGGTGCTCAAGGAGTCGCTGCCCGTCATCGCCGGTGAGGTCATCGACGCCACGTACCTCGACGTCGCCGCGCTGCGTGAGTTCCTGACCGCGCAGATCGCCCAGGCCAAGGCCGACGGCGTGCTGTTCTCGGTGCACCTCAAGGCCACCATGATGAAGGTCTCCGACCCGATCATCTTCGGCCACGTCGTGCGCGCCTTCTTCCCGAAGACGTTCGCCGCGTTCGCCGGCGACCTCGCGTCCGCGGGCCTGAGCCCCAACGACGGTCTCGGCGGCATCCTCGCCGGGCTCGACAAGCTCGCCAACGGGCCTGCGATCAAGGCGTCCTTCGAGGCCGAGCTGGCCGAGGGCCCGGAGCTCGCGATGGTCAACTCCGACAAGGGCATCACGAACCTGCACGTCCCGAGCGACGTCATCGTCGACGCCTCGATGCCGGCCATGATCCGCACGTCGGGCCACATGTGGGGCCCCGACGGCGACGAGGCCGACACGCTCGCGGTCATCCCCGACTCGAGCTACGCCGGCATCTACCAGGTCGTCGTCGAGGACTGCAAGGCCAACGGCGCGTACGACCCGTCGACGATGGGCACCGTCCCGAACGTCGGCCTCATGGCGCAGAAGGCCGAGGAGTACGGCAGCCACGACAAGACGTTCGAGATCCCCACGACGGGCACCGTCCGCGTCGTGAACGCGGCCGGTGACGCGCTCCTCGAGCACGTCGTCGCGCAGGGCGACATCTGGCGCGCCTGCCAGACCAAGGACGTCCCGATCCGCGACTGGGTCAAGCTCGCCGTCAGCCGCGCCCGCGCCACGGGCGACCCGGCGGTGTTCTGGCTCGACGAGTCGCGGGCGCACGACGCCAACCTGATCGCCAAGGTCAACGCGTACCTGCCCGAGCACGACACCGAGGGCCTCGACATCCGGATCCTCTCGCCGGAGGAGGCCACGAAGCTGTCGGTCGACCGCATCCGCAAGGGCGAGAACACGATCTCGGTCACGGGCAACGTGCTGCGCGACTACAACACCGACCTGTTCCCGATCCTCGAGCTCGGCACCAGCGCCAAGATGCTGTCGGTCGTGCCGCTCATCAACGGTGGCGGCCTGTTCGAGACCGGCGCCGGTGGCTCCGCTCCCAAGCACGTGCAGCAGCTCGTCGAGGAGAACTACCTCCGCTGGGACTCCCTCGGTGAGTTCCTCGCGCTGGCGGTGAGCCTGGAGCACCTCGCCCAGACCACCGACAACCCGCGCGCGCAGGTGCTGGCCGACACGCTCGACCGCGCGACCGGCACGTTCCTCGACGAGGACCGCTCGCCCGGCCGCAAGCTCGGCACGATCGACAACCGCGGCAGCCACTTCTACCTGGGCCTGTACTGGGCGCAGGAGCTCGCGAAGCAGACCGACGACGCCGAGCTGGCCGAGGCCTTCGGTGCGCTCGCCGGCTCGCTGGCCGAGCAGGAGCAGACGATCGTCGACGAGCTCCTCGCGGTGCAGGGCTCCCCGGCCGACATCGGCGGCTACTTCCAGCCCGACGTCGAGAAGGCCACGAAGGTCATGCGTCCGAGCCCGACGCTGAACGAGGCCCTCGCGACGCTGGGCTGACCTCGCCAAGAAGTGCGCTCAGTTGTGCGGTTTCCCTCCGGGGGTTCTGCACGACTGGGCGCATTTCTCGTTGACGGGGATCAGTCGTCCAGTCCACGGGCGGCCAACGCGTCGCCCGTGGCATAGGCGTGCGCGACGACCCGGATCGCGAACGGCACCAGCAAGGCCCGCGGACTCCTCTCGAGTCCGCGGGCCTTCGCCGCTTCACGCGTCTGTTTTGCGACCTCGAGCACGGCCGGCAGTGCCCGGAGCACGAGCGCGAACGCCAGGGCGATCCGCTCGGGGCGGACGCCGACGAGGCGCAGCGGTGTCGCGATCCGCTCGACC
>JAHEXN010000218.1:3246-5971 GCA_023252095.1 Actinomycetes bacterium
GTCGTCGACCGCGGTCGTGGCCGTGAACGCCAGCCCGACCAGCAGCAGGGCGAGCAGGCTCGTGACGACCGTGACCGCGACCTCGGGCCCGCGTTGCCAGGCCTGGAACGCGGCCACCAGCACCATCAGGAGCAGGAACCCCCGCATCGTGCGGAGCGTGCGTCGCAGCGGAAGTCCCGACCAGGCGGCGAGGCCGATCGCGACGGCCGCCAGAGCCGGCGACGCGACGGGCCCGCGGGTCGCGACGACCGCGATCGACCAGAGCGCGACGACCGCGAGCTTCGGGCCCACCGGCATGCGGTGCAGCAGCGTGGTGCCGGGCCGGTAGACGCCCAGCAGCTCAGACATCGGCGTGCTCGGCGAGCGCGACGTAGTGGTCGACGGCCTCGTCGGCCGGGCCGTCGAACACGACCCGCGCCGCGTCGACGACCAGCACGCGGTCGCAACGACGCGCCAGGCCGAGGTCGTGCGTCACGAGCACGAGCTGTTGACGCAGGCCGAACAGGCGGTCGGCGACGGCGCGGGTGTTGCGCAGGTCGAGCAGGGTCGTGGGCTCGTCGGCGACGACGACCTCGGGCTCCGTCGCCAGCACGCCGGCGAGGGCGAGCAGCTGCTTCTGCCCGCCGGACAGGGAGTGCACCGGCACGTCGGCGCGGTGCCCGAGGCCGATCGCGTCAAGCACCTCGCGGGCCCGGCGCCGCCGCTCCGACTTGTCGGGAATCGTGCGCCGCAGTGACAACGTGACGTCCTCGAGCGGCGTGGGCATCACGAGCTGGGCATCGGGGTGCGTGAACACGAATCCCACGCGCCGCCGAACCTGTCGTCCGTCGGCGTCGACGTCGAGGCCATCGACCAGGACCTGCCCGGCGGCCGGCAGGGCGAGTCCGTTGAGCAGCCGGGCCAGGGTCGACTTCCCGGACCCGTTGGCGCCGATCACGCCGATGCGGTGCTCGCCGAGCTCGAGGCTCGTGGGGTGGAGCAGGGTGACCGGGCCGTCGGGGGAGTCCACGACGACGGTCGCGTCCCTCAGCTCGATCACTGTGCTTCTCCGTCTCGGGGCGTCTCGGTCAGGGGCTTCTCCGTCTCGGGGCGTCTCCCTAGGACAGAACCTACCCGCGCGTGAGGCGGGGGAAGGCGCGGTGCACCGCTGCCGCGACGACCGCCGCGATCACGCCCTTCGCGATGTCGGCGGGGAAGAACGGCGTCGCGTAGCCCCAGGCGACGCCCCAGGAGACGTCGAGCGCGCGGGCCATGCCGAGGGTGCCGAGCGTGCCGACGACCGCGACGGTCACGACCGCGGCCGCGACGCCGACGGCGACCGTGAAGACGGCAGGTCCGCGGCGGACCGTCAAAGTCGCGACGAGTCCCACGAGGAACGCCGCGATCGGGAACGCGACGAGATAGCCACCCGTCGTGCCGCCCCAGACGCCAGGACCGGCTGCGCCCTGCGTGAAGATCGGGACGCCGGCGGTCGCGACGGCGAGGTAGAGGGCCACGGCGGCGAATCCGCGCTTGGCGCCCAGCACGGCTCCGGCCAGGAACACGCCGAACATCTGCAGCGTGAAGGGCACGCTCGCGACGCCGTTGATCGCCGGCAGCACGGCGCACACGCCGATCACCGCCGCAAAGGTCGTGACGAGGGCGAGGTCGGTCGCGGGCGAGCTGCGTCGCTTCAGCGGGGCGACGGGTGCGGGGGTGCTGCTGGTCATGGGGGTCTCCTGAACGGTGTTCACCTGAACGGCGTTCGGTAGTCTGGCACAGGGGCGCGCTCGTGCGCCAACCCAGGCACGGCACCACCACGGGGGACGCATGGCGAACAGGCTCGACGACGTCGTCGACGGGGCGCTGCGCGTGCTCGACGAGTTCGGCCTGGAGTTCTGCTCGATGCGTCGTGTCGCCGGTGCGCTCGGGGTGCAGCCGAGCGCGCTCTACCACCACGTCGCGAACAAGCAGACGCTGCTGTCGCTCATGGCCACGCGGATCGTCGCCGGTGTCGAGGTCACCGACGACGTGGCCGGCTCGCTGCTGCGGCTCCGCGACGCGATGCTCGCGATCCGCGACGGCGCGGAGGTCGTGGCCACGGCGGCGGCCTTCCGGCTCGAGGTCTCGGCGTTCGAGGAGGCGCTGGCGGAGCGGGTCGGGCTCGACGTCGCGCGCACGCTGCTGATCTACGTCGTCGGGCACACCCAGGCGACCCAGCTCCACCGCCAGGCCGCAGCCGTCGGTGCGATCGCCCTCGACCCCGACCTGGACGCGTCCTTCGAGCGCGGCCTTGCGATCATCCTCCGCTGACGGATTCCCACGAGACCGCTCGAATCACGCGTCGGAGACAGGAAACTTCGTGCGTGCGATGCAGGAAAGCTGGGTTCACCCAGGAATTCCGCATGGATCACACGAAGCTTCGGGCGCGTGACGCGGGATTCCGACGGTCTCGTGGGAAACCGCTGCTCACCAGCTGGCGTGGAGCGGGCGGCCCTCGTCGTAGCCGGCGGCGCTCTGGACGCCGACCACGGCGCGCTCCGCGAACTCGGGGATCGTGCGGGCCCCGGCATACGTGAAGCTCGAGCGGACGCCCGCGGTGATCTGGTCGACGAGGTCCTCGACGCCCGGGTTGTCGGGGTCGAGGAACATGCGCGAGGTCGAGATGCCCTCCTCGAACAGCGCCATGCGGGCCTTCTCGAACCCGGCGGCGTCGCGCGTGCGGTTGGCGACGGCTCGCGAGGAC
>JAHEXN010000219.1 GCA_023252095.1 Actinomycetes bacterium
CGGCGGGCCCGCGGGCACCGGACGCACGTGGGTGCGGTCGTCGAAGTCGTTGATGACGACCGGGCGCAGGCGGGTGCCCTCCGGCTGGGCCTGCGGTTCGACGACCGCGACGGGCCGCACCTGCGTGCGGTCGTCACCCCCGGGGGCCGCAGGGGTCGCGCCGGCCGAGGCGTCGAGCACCTCGATGCGCGTGGGCGGCTCGCCCAGCTCGAGCTGCACGTCGTACAGCGCCGAGGCCAGGGCCAGCGCCGAGGGCTGGCGTGCCTCAACGTCCTTGCTCATCGCGGTCATGAGGATGTTCATGAGCGAGTCCGGGACGTCGCCGCGGTTGATGCGCGCGGGCTGCTGGCGCTCGATGCGCGTCATGAGGGTCGCGTTGTCGTTGGCCGCGCCGGGGACCTCGAAGGGCGACCGCCCCGCGAGCAGCGTGTAGAGAGTGGCGCCGAGCGACCAGACGTCGCTGCGGACGTCGGCCGGCGGGTCGTCGCCGAAGAACTCCGGCGGCGACCATGGCACGGACACGCCGGTGGCCCCCGTGTCGGTGTCGTGCGTCGTGGCCGCGATGCCGAAGTCGGTCAGCATCGGCGACCCGTAGGCGCTCGTGAGGATGTTGTGCGGCTTGATGTCGCGGTGCAGGATGCCGGCCCGGTGAGCCGTCTCGACCGCGCTGCACAACCGGACCCCGATCTCGAGGGTGTCGGGCACCGAGAACCGCTCGGCGCGGTACCGCGCGGCGAGGTTGGGCGCCGGGCAGTACTCCATGACGAGGTACGGCCGGCCGTCGTCGCTGACGCCCGCCTGGAAGATCGAGACGATCGACGGGTGGTCGGAGAGCTGGGCCATCAGGTTGGCCTCGGCGTGGAACACGTCGCGCTCGGCCGCCTGCACCGCCGACTCCAGGAGCACCTTCACCGCGACCTGGCGGTTGAGCCCGTCGCGGTAGAGGAAGACGTCGGCGAAGCCGCCCTCGCCGATGTGGTCGACGAAGGTGAACCCGGTCAGACGGGGCGGATTGCTGCGCAGGCGGGTCATGACGCGCCACCGGAGATCGCGAGCGTGATCGTCAGGTCGTCGGACAGGCGCAGCACGGCGCCGTCAGCGGCGTCGGTGGGGACGTCCCTCACCAGTACCCCCTCCGTGCCCCCGGGCGGAGTCAGCGTCGTGCCGTTGGTCGACACGTCGGTCACGAGAACGGTAGCCGCGCCCACCGCGATCTCCAAGTGCGTGCTGGACACGTACGGGTCGTCGACCACGACGAGCTGCGGCAGGGCCGCCCCGGTCACGGCGGTGGAGCGTGGGCTGCGGCCGACGAGGGCCCGGCCGGAGACGTCGTACGTCTCCCCCGTGCTCAGGGTGAGGGTGACCCACGGGCCCGTGGGCTGCGCGGGGGCGGGCGCGGCTCCGGGCCGGCGCGGCAGGCTGCTGCGCGCCACCGTGTGGCCGTCGTGGTCGCCCGTGTCAGGCGTCATCGGGGCCGGTGCTGCGGGAGCAGGTGGAGCCGGGGTCGCCGGCTCGACGTCGTCGTCCTCGAGGTCGGCCTCGATCGGACGCACGGCTGCGTCCTCCGGGCGACGTCCAGGGACCGTGACCCCGAACATCGCGTCGAACTCGTGCTCGTCGGGCTCGATGATCGTGGCCGGCGAGTCGGGTGCCCGCGCGGGGGGCGGAGGCTCGGGAGCCGGGTCCGGGGCGCCGTCGCGCCCAGGCTCCCCCTGGGCAGGGGCCTCCGGCTCCGGCTCTGGCTCGGAGGCCACGGCCGGCTCCTGCACCGCGTCCTCGACGGCGACGGTGGCGACGTCCGCCAGGAGCCACTGCACGTGCGAGGCCCGGACGAGTCCGGCCTCGATCGGCAGACGTGGCGCGACCGCCTGATCATTGCCCTCGGCCGCGGCGTCATCCGTGCGGAGCACGACGGCGTCGACCTGCGCCCGTGGCCACGAGCGCTCCGCCCAGGTCGTGACGCCGTGTCCCTCCAGCACCTCACCGGCGATCTCGACCCGGTGCCGGCCGCGCACCAGCACGCGGACCTCGTCGCCCTCGACGACGGTGCACGCGAAGTCCGGAACGGTCGACCACCCGCGGGCCGTGAGCGCCTCGACGATGCCCGGCACCTTGAGAGGTTCCTCGAAGAGCGCGGCGAGCGTGGCCTCGTGGCCGGGATCGGTCACCACGACGCCCACGCCCGTGACGAGGGCGAGGGCGTCTCCGGGGCGGTACCAGCGGCCCGTCATGGCGGCACGCTCATGCGTGGCTCCGGGCCTGCGGCACGGTGTCGACCTCGGGATCGCTGCGGTGGCCCAGCGTGTCGGCCTGCGACAGGACGTCGCTGCCGATCACGTCGATCACGATCGCGGTGACGTTGTCGTGACCGCCAGCCTCGACCGCCGCAGCGACGAGACGCGCGGACGTGACAGCCGCGGAGGCACCGCCCCGGAGGATCCGTTCGATGCGGGCGTCGTCGAGCTCGCCCGTGAGCCCGTCCGAGCACAGGAGCAGGCGCGTGCCCCCGCGGGCCGGCATCAGCGTGAAGTCGGCGGCGGCGTCCTCGACGGCCCCGATCGCGCGGGTGATGACGTGGCGGTCGGGGTGCACACGGGCCTGACGCTCGTCGATCTCTCCGGCGTCGATCATCTCCTGCACGAGGGAGTGGTCGTGGCTGACCTGCTCCAGCCGCTCGGGCGTCAGGAGGTACGCCCGGGAGTCACCGATGTTGACGAGCAACCAGTAGCCGCGCCCACGCTCGACGACGTACACCGCCGCCACGACGGTGGACCCGGGCGCCGTGACGGGTGAGGTGGCGAGGGCCGCGACGGCCGATCGGGACGACTCGAGCACGCGCTCGATGTCGGGGGCCGTGACGTCGTCACGCCCGGCCAGCTCGGTGAAGGCCTCGATCACGAGTCGGCTCGCGACGTCGCCCGCGGCGTGACCGCCCATGCCGTCGGCGACGACGTAGACGGGCGGGCTCACGAGCCAGGCGTCCTCGTTGTGGCTGCGGACCGCGCCTTCATGGGTCGACCCGGACGCGACCAGCGTGACTCCCGCCGACACGATGTCCGGCGTCCACGTCACTGCGGTTGTCTGCGTCACCCGATCCGTCCTCCCGGTCTGTTCCCGCCCAGAACTGTTCCGCCCAGGACCCTGGGTCCGACGACCCTCGGACCGGCCGGACGGATGCGCCGCCCGTGGGCCGCAGGATACGACGCCCCCAACCTAGGAGCGAATCGAGCCGTCGCGCCATGGGGACCGCTCCCCGGCGCCGCGACCTCGCGGCCCCTCGGTGGACCTCAGAGCTCCCGCGAGTAGAACGTGCTGCTCGGGTCGAGGGTGTAGTCGCCGAACGGCCCCACCGACACGAAGCCGTGCCGCTCGTAGAGTCGACGAGCCGGGAGGAAGTGATCCTGGGTCCCGGTCTCGAGGCTGACCCGCGTGCAGCCGTGGCGTCGCGCTTCGTCGAGCAGGTGCCGGAGCAGGCGGTGACCGACGCCACGCCCGCGCGCCGATGCCGCGGTTCGCATCGACTTGATCTCGGCGTGCCCGCCGCCGAGGTCCTTCAGGGCACCACAGCCGACGAGCACGTCACCGGCGCGCGCACTCCAGAACATGACGCCGTCGGCTCGCAGACCGTCGACCGGCAGCGCGTGCACGCTCTCGGCCGGGCTCGTCGCCCGCATCTCGGCGAGGTGCTCGTCGAGCAGGGCCAGGACGTCGTCACGGTCCAGGCCACCGGGCTCGAACCGCAGCGCCGACACGTCCACCAGGCCTCAGAGCGCGAGTTGGGCGCGCACGACGTCGGCGAGGTCGGCCGCGACGTTCGCGGCCTCGTCGGCCGTGGGCGCCTCGACCATGACCCGCACGAGCGGCTCGGTGCCCGACGGACGCAGCAGCACCCGCCCGCGGCCGGCCAGGGCACCCGTGGCCGCCGCGACGGCACCTTGGAGCACGGGGTCGGTGTCGCTGCGGGTGCGGTCGACGTCCGGCACGTTGACCAGGACCTGCGGAAGGCGGGTCATCGCGGTTCCCAGGTCGGCCAGGGTGCGACCCGTGGCACGCATGCGAGCGGCCAGCTGGATCGCCGCGAGCACGCCGTCGCCCGTCGTGGCGTGCTCGGCGATGATGACGTGACCGGACTGCTCGCCCCCCAGGGCGAAGCTGCCGGCCCGCATGGCCTCCAGCACGTACCGGTCGCCGACCGCGGTGCGCACGCAGACGATCCCCGCGCGCTCCATGGCCTGCACGAAGCCGAGGTTGCTCATCTGCGTCACCACGACGGTCTCACCCGTGAGGGTGCCGGCCTCCTGCGCCGCGAGAGCCAGGATCGCGAGGATCTGGTCGCCATCGACCAGCTGGCCGTCGGCGTCGACGGCCAGGCACCGGTCGGCGTCGCCGTCGAAGGCGAAGCCCGCGTCGGCGCCGTGCGCCACGACGGCGGCCTGGAGGCCCTCGGGGTGCGTCGAGCCCGCGGCCTCGTTGATGTTGGTGCCGTCGGGCGCGGCATTGATCGCGACGACCTCGGCACCCAGGGCCGTGAACGCCTCCGGGCCGACCTCGTAGGCGGCACCGTGTGCGCAGTCGAGCACGATCCGCAGGCCGTCGAGGCGCACGGGCGAGGTGCGCACGAGGTGACGGACGTACTCACCGAGGCCGGCGTGGCTGTCGCCGACCCGGCCCACGGCGGCACCGGTCGGGCGCTCCCACGGCTCCTCGAGGCGGTCCTCGATCTGCCGCTCGATCGCGTCGTCGAGCTTGTGGCCGCCGCGCCCCAGGAACTTGATGCCGTTGTCGGGCATGGGGTTGTGGCTAGCCGAGATCATGACGCCCATGTCGGCGTCGAGGTGCTGCGTCAGGAACGCGCAGCCCGGCGTCGGGACGACACCGAGGCGGTGGACGTCGACGCCGGCCGAGGCCAGGCCCGCCACGACCGCGGCCTCAAGGAACTCCCCCGAGACCCGCGTGTCGCGGGCGACCACTGCGGTGGGTCGGCTGTCGGCGAACGCCCCGCGCTCACCGAGCACGTGGGCAGCCGCCACCGCCAGGTCGACGGCCAGCTCGGCCGTCAGGTCGCGGTTGGCGAGCCCCCGGACACCATCGGTTCCGAAGATCCGACCCACGCGCGGATCAGCGCTTGCTGTACTGCGGAGCCTTGCGGGCCTTCTTGAGACCGGCCTTCTTGCGCTCCTTGATGCGCGAGTCGCGCGTGAGGAGGCCGGCCTTCTTCAGGACCGGACGGTTGGCCTCCTCGTCGATGCCGTTGAGCGAGCGGGCGACGCCGAGACGCAGCGCGCCGGCCTGACCCGTCATGCCACCGCCGGTGACCCGGGCGACGACGTCGAAGCTGTCGGCCAGGCCGACGGCTGTCAGGGCCTCCTTGGCGATCTGCTGGTGCAGCTTGTTCGGGAGGTACTCCTCGAGCGGCTTGCCGTTGACGGTCCAGACACCCGTGCCGGGGACGATGCGCACGCGGGCGACGGCCTCCTTGCGGCGGCCCGTGGCCGCGCCGGGGGCCACGACGGCCGGACGATCGGTGGCCGAGGCGGAGATGCCGCTCGACTCGGAGGTGTAGACGCCGGAGGCGGGAACCTCGAGCTCGGTGTCGGTGGTGCTGTCAGCCACGGTGGTCTGCTCTCTCGTGCTCACTGGGAGATCTGCGTGATCTCGAACGGCTGGGGCTTCTGGGCGGCGTGCGGGTGGTTCGGACCCGAGTAGACCTTGAGCTTGCTGATCTGCGCACGACCGAGACGGTTCTTCGGCAGCATGCCGTTGACCGACTTCTCGATGGCCTTGCGGGCGTCCTTCTCGAGCAGGTCGCCGTAGGAGATCTGCTTCAGGCCGCCCGGGTAGCCGCTGTGGCGGTAGACCTGCTTGTCGGTGCGCTTGGCACCGGTCAGGGCCACCTTCTCGGCGTTGATGATGATGACGAAGTCACCACCGTCGACGTGGGGGGCGAAGGTCGGCTTGTGCTTGCCACGC
>JAHEXN010000007.1 GCA_023252095.1 Actinomycetes bacterium
CAGCCGTCGCCCACCTCGCCGATCACGTTGGCCACCGGCACCTCGACGCCCGAGAAGAACACCTCGGCGAATCCGGGGTTGCCGTGCAGCTGGCCCAGCGGACGGATCTCCACGCCGGGCGAGCGCAGGTCGATGATGACGAACGTGAGCCCCCGGTGGCCGCGGGACTCCGGGTCGGTCCGCACCAGCGCGAACATCGTCGTGGCGATAATGCCCTGCGAGGTCCAGATCTTCTGGCCGTCGACGATCATCGCGTCGCCCTTGATCCGGCCCGTCGTGCGCACGGCGGCGAGGTCACTGCCCGCGCCGGGCTCGGAGAAGCCCTGGCACCAGATGTCATCGCACGTGAGGATGCCCGGGAGCCACTCGCTCTTCTGCTGCTCGGTGCCGTGCGCCATGACGGTCGGGCCGCCGTGGATCAGGCCCATCTTGTTGAGGCGCTCCGGCAGTCGGAACCGCGCGTACTCCTCGTCGTAGATCAGCTCGGCCCAGGCGTCCGCGCCCTGGCCGCCGACCTCGACGGGCCAGCTCGGCGCCGCCCAGCCGGCCTCGTGGAGCGCGTGCTCCCACTCGAGGTGCTGGCTGTAACCGGGTTCGGAGTAGGGGCTGTCGAGCCGACCCTTCGGGCCGTGCTCGGTGAACCACTCCTGCAGCTCGCGCCGGAACGCCTGCTGCTCGGGGGTGAAGGTCAGGTCCATGTCGTGATCAGTCCTCTGCGAGCTGCTTGGTCATCTCGACGATCCCGCCCTTGCCGCCGCGGCGACGGCGGATCGCGCCGAATACCGAGGTGGCGACGACCAACGCGACGACCGCGATGATCGAGCCGGAGATGGGACGTGAGACGAAGATGGAGAGGTCGCCGTTCGACAGCAGCATCGACTGCCGGAAGGCCACCTCGAGCACGCTGCCCAGCACGAAGGCCAGGACGAGCGGCGCGGGTTCGAAACCGGTCTTGCGCATCAGGTAGCCGACCAGGCCGGCCGCGAGCATGACCCACATGTCGAACTCCATGTAGCTGATCGTGTAGACGCCGACCAGGGTCACGAGCAGCGCGATGCCGCCGATGATCCCGATCCGCACCCGCAGCAGCTGCACGAAGATGCCGACGAAGGGCAGGTTGAGCGCCAGCAGGATCAGGTTGCCCACGAACATCGAGGCGATGACCCCCCAGAACAGCTCGGGCTGCTCCTCGATGAGGGCAGGTCCTGGAGTGATGTCCTGCATCATCAGCGCCCCGAGGATCAACGCCAGCACCGCGTTGGATGGCAGGCCGAGCGTCAGCAGTGGGATGAACGCCGAGATCGACGACGCGTTGTTGGCCGTCTCCGGTCCGGCGACGCCCTCGATCGCGCCCTTGCCGAATCTCGAGGGGTCCTTCGCGATCTTCTTCTCGGCCGCGTAGGAGGCCAGTGACGACATCACGCCACCACCGCCGGGGAGCATGCCGATAGGGAACCCGAGCAGCGTGCCGCGGAAGATCGACCAGCGCGACTGCTTCCAGTCGTCCTTGGTCGGCAGGATCCGGTCGATCTTGCCGATCGTGCCGGTGCCCTTGATGCGCTGCTCGAGGTTGTACATGATCTCGCCGATGCCGAACAGACCCATCGCGATGGCGACCAGGTCGATGCCCGAGAACAGCTCGGGCATGTCGAAGTTGAAGCGCGAGGTGCCCCGGATCGGATCCGGGCCGATCGAGGCGAGCAGCAGGCCGAACAGGGCCACGATGATGCTCTTGACGGTCGACTTCGTGCCCAGGTAGGTCACGAGCACGAGGCCGAGGATCGTGAGGGCCGCGTACTCCGGCGGGCCGAAGCGCACGGCCCAGGTGGCCAGAAGCGGGGCGACGAACGCCAGGCCGACGATCGCCACGGTGCCGCCGATGAACGAGCCGATCGCGGCGATGCCGAGCGCCGGACCGCCGCGACCCTGCTTGGTCATCTCGTAGCCGTCGAGTGCGGTGATGGCGCTCGCGGCCTCCCCCGGGATGCGGAGCAGGACCGACGTGATCGTGCCGCCGTACATCGAGCCGTAGTAGACGCCGGCCAGCATCATGATCGCGGCCTCCGGCGAGATGCCGTACGTGATCGGCAGCAGCAGCGCGATCGTCGCGGTCGGGCCGAGACCCGGGAGCACGCCGATGACGGTGCCGATCGTGACACCGAGGAACACGAAGAGCAGGTTCTCGGGTGTGAAGACGACACCGAAGCCGTCGATCAGTGAGGACAGAGAGTCCATGGGTCAGCGACCTCCCCAGAGGCTGGCGATGAGGTCCTCGGGGAAGCGCACTCCGAGCGCCTCGACGAAGAGCAGGTAGGTGAGCAGTGGCGTGACCAACGCGAGGATGACGGTCAGCCGCCACGACTCGCCGTTGAGGCCCTTGAGCCACAACATCAGGAAGACGATGCCGGCGAGGATCATGCCGGTGTTGTCGAAGATCACGACGAACGCGGCGAGGGCGCCGAATCCTGCGAGGACCCGCACGGTGCCGGAGAGCTCGAACGACTCGATGCCGTCCTTCAGGTCGGCGACGAAGCCCACGAGCGAGAACAGGATGATCCCGACGATCAGGACCCGTGGCCAGAAGCCCGGGCCGGGCTCGGTCAGCGAGCCGACCTCCATGTCACCCATCTGGGTGTGGAAGAGGATCGCGACCGCGATCATCACCAGGAGAGGCACCTTCGAGGCGATCCAACCGGTCCCGCGCGTGGGCGGGTGCTCGGTGGGGACCTCACTGATGTCGGGGAGCTGGTCGTCGGTCATGTCCGTCATCTTCTGTCCTGTCGGGGGTCAGGCGGAACGGGGTCCCGGGCTCGTGGCCCGGGACCCCGGCCGGGTTCAGCCGAACAGCTCTTGGAGGACGTCCTTGAGCGCGGCGCTCTCGTCCTTCATCTTCTTCGTGAGGTCCTTCGACCCGGTGAACTTCTCGGGCACGAGCACGTCGCCGTCCAGCGCCTTGTAGGTGTCTGGGTCCTTGACTGCGGCCTCGAGGGTCTCCTCGAGCTTCGCGACCACGGCCTCGGGCGTGCCCTTCGGCGCGATCAGGATGAACGTGGACACGCCGTAGATCAGGTCCTCGAAGCCGCTCTCGGCCAGGGTCGGCACCTCGGGCAGGTAGTCCGCCCGCTCCTCACCCATGATCGCCAGCGGACGGATCGCCCCGGCCTCGTGCTGCGCCCGGACCGCCGCGTTGTAGGACGGCACGATCGCGTCGACGTTCTTGCCCAGCAGGGCGGTCAACGACGGCGCGTCACCCTGGAAGGGCACCAGCTGCAGCGGCACGTCGTACTCGGACTTCATGCGCTCGATCTCCACGGCCTGCGGCGTCTGCGCCCCGGCCGCGCCGATCGTGATCTTGTCGGGGTTCTTCTTGGCGGCCTCCACGAGGTCGTCGATCGTCTTGTACGGCGAGTCGGCCGGGACGAGGATGACGCCCGCGCCCTCCGTGACGGTGCCGACGGGGATGACGTCGTCCTGCGTGAACCCGACCTCCTCGATCAGCGGCACGCGACTCACGGCCGATGCCGTGGTCATGGCGATCGTCAGACCGTCAGGCCGGGCCTGCGAGAGCTGGGCCGAGCCGACGGCGCCCGAGGCACCCTCGACGTTCTCGACCACGACCGAGACCCCGAGCTCCTTCTCGAAGGCTGCGGCGACAGCGCGACCGGCGATGTCGGTGGGACCACCGGCGGCGTACGTGACGATCATCGTGATGTCGTCCTCCGGGTATCCGTCAGCGGCACCCGCGTCGGCACCTGCGTCCGAGGAGCCTGAGCCCCCGCACGCCGCCAGGGAGAGGGTCAGAACGCCGGCGACGAGGCCGATGCCCAGTTTCTTCATGGTGTTTCTCCTGTGTGTAGGGACAGCTGTTGTCGCACGACCTGCCGGACGGTTCCGGCGGCTCATGCGTCCTCCCCGAACCGCTCGCGCAGCGCCACGAGGGCGTCGAGCGCGAGGGCACCCCGGCCAGCAGGCCGGACGATGAATGGATTGACGTCGATCGAATCGAGCCGGTCGCGGTGCGCGTCGGCCAGACGGGACAGGGCGACCAAGGCCTCGGCGAGGGCCTCGACGTCGGCGGGCTCAGCGCCACGCACGCCGTCGAACATTGCGGCTCCGCGGATGTCACCGATCATGTCGCGGGCCGTCTCGATCCCGAACGGGGCGAGACGGTAGGTCACGTCCTTCAGCACCTCGACGAACACGCCGCCGAGGCCGAACACGACCACGGGACCGAACGTCGGGTCGATCGCGACCCCGAGGATCGTCTCGACGCCGTCAGAGATCATCGGCGCGAGCAGCACGCCATCGATCTGCGCACCGGCGTCGTAGGTGCTGGCGGAGGCGATGATCCGGTCGTAGGCGGCCGCGGCCTCGTCCGGGGTGTCGACACCGAGCACGACACCACCGGCCTCGGTCTTGTGGGCGATGTCGGGCGAGACGATCTTCAGCACGACGGGCTCGCCGATCTCGGCCTGGGCGCGGGCGGCGTCCTCGGCGGAGGTCACGACGACCTCGGGGACGACCCCGATGCCGGCGGCCGAGAGGAACGCCTTGGCGGTGACCTCGGTCAGCGTCGACGGCAGCTCGGGTGCGGCCGGCATCGCGGCGACGTCGGCACGCGAGGCGCGCTCCTGCTCGAAGCGCTGGCGGCGCACGGCGTAGTCGGTGACCCGCCCGAGCACCCGCACGGCGGTCGAGATGTCCTCGAACACCGGTATGCCCAGCTCTTCCACCTGCTGCCGGATCTCCGGACGGGAGAGCGTCGTGACGTAGAACGGCGCCTCGGGATGATTGGCGCGCGCGGTGGCGAGACCCTCCACGAGCTGCTCGGTCCACGGGTCGAGCAGGCCCATGTACGTCATGCCCAGCACGATCGAGTCGTAGGCGCCCTCGTTGAGGCAGGCGTCGACGAAGGTCGGGAAGAGGCTGCGGTCGTTCATGATCTGCGCCGTGAGGTCGATGGGATTGCCCACGCCCGCCGGCGGCCAGATCTCCTTGAGCTCGGCCTGGAGCTGGTCCGACGGTGGGAGGACCCGTAGGCCGCTGTCGGCGGCCTCGTCGGCGGCGATGATGCCGACGCCGCCGGAGCCGGTGAGGATCCCGAGGCGGTCGCCGGCCGGGAGCTTGCCGATCGCGAGCGCGTAGCAGACGTCGAACATCTCGGCCATCGAGTCGACCCGGATCACGCCGTACTGCTCGAACAGCGCGTCGAAGACCTGGTCGGAGCCGACGAGCGACGCGGTGTGCGAGGCGGCGGCGGTGGCGCCGACCTCGGAACGACCGACCTTGAGCGCGACGACGGGCTTGCCCGCCTCCTGCGCGATCTTCAGCGCCTCGCGCAGGCGTTCGCCGTCTCGCGCGCCCTCGAGGTAGGTCGCGATGACCTCGACCGTGGGGTCGAGCGCGAGGTGCGCCAGGACGTCGGCGAGCTGGATGTCGGCCTCGTTGCCGGTCGAGAGCCACGGGTCGAACTGCAGACCCCGCTGCGTACCCGAGACGACCCACTCGCTGGCGATCGCACCGCTCTGGCTCGCGAGGGCGACCGTGGCGAGCGGCTCGCGGACGAACGGCACGCCGACGGAGGCGGCGAAGGTGCCGACCGCGCCTGTGGCGCGGTTCATGCTGCCGATGCAGTTGGGGCCGAGCACGCGCATGCCGTAGCTGCGCGCCGCGTCGACGATCTCCCGCTGCTGAGCGGCACCCTCGTCACTCATCTCGGCGAAGCCGGCGCTGAAGATCGTGACGACCTTGACGCCCTTGCGGCCGCACGCGTGCACGGCGTCGAGCACGTGTCCGTTCGGCAGCGCCACGAGCGCCAGGTCGACCTCGCCGGGCACCGACTCGATGTCGGGATAGGCCGGCAGGCCCTGGATCTCGGCGGACTTCGGGTTGATCGGGTAGACCGTGCCGGCGAATCCCGACTCCTTGACGAAGCGGACCGGGCGCCCGCCGATCTTGGTCGGATCCGACGACGCGCCCAGGATCGCGATGCTCCGCGGGTCGAAGAGTGCGTCGAGGCCCGTCGTGTCGGCCGACCGGGTGATCCGGTCGGCGATCGGCGCTGGGGTCTGGGTCACGGGCCCTGGGTCCTTTCGTCGAGGATGTGTCCTGCAACACATCACCGTCAGTCAATCATGAATGCGGGATGACATGCAAGAATGTATACCTAATTGTTCGCCAATCTTCTTTTCGACAGATACGCTCGCCGGAATCAGGACCTCCGGACAGGCCATCCGGACCGACGAACAGGAGCACGGATGACGAAGACCGCCCCGACCGCGACCGGCGTCCAGCGCTGCCTGACCGAGATCCGGCAGATGATCATCTCGGGCGAGCTCCTGCCCGGGCAGAAGGTGCACCAGGGCGAGATCGCTGCCCTGCTGAACGTCAGCCGCATCCCCGTGCGCGAGGCGCTGTCGACCCTGCAGGCCGAGGGCGTGCTGACGTACAAGCCCAACACGGGATTCACCGTCGCCCGGTTCAGCGGCGAGGACCTCTCGGAGATCTACCTCATGCGCCGCCTGCTCGAGACCGAGCTGCTCCGATCGATCGATCTCGGCACGGTCGACGTCGCCGAGCTCGAGGCTCTCAACGAGAAGCTGTCGACCCTGTCGTCGGCGACGGATCCCGACGAGTACCAGGAGACGAACCTCGCGTTCCACTTCCGACTCTTCGACCACTCGGCACTCAAGCTCGTGCGACAGGAGGTGCAGCGGCTCTGGTACATGTCGAGCTTCTACCGCTCGTTGTACATCCAGGAGGCCGACTCGCGGCTGCGGGTGCACAGCGATCACGTGCAGATCATCGAGGCGATCCGGGCGAACGACGTCGAGAAGCTCATCCACATCTCCGACGAGCACCGCCACTCCACCGAGTCGCTCGTGACCCAGCGCATCGGCTGGTCACGACCGCGCTGACCGCCGGGCCTCGAGGAACGCTGCGAGCCGCGGCTCCTGCCTGGCAAACATCTCCGACTCCGGCCAGTCCCGGGAGTCGACCGCGATCTGCTTGGTGAGCACGACCGCCGCGGGGTCCATGGCGGCCACCTCCTCCGCGAGGGCCACCGCCGACCCGAGCGACTCCCCCGGCGCGGACAGCCGGTTGACGAGCCCCAGATCGTGCAGCCGTGGCGCGGGGCACGGCCGGCCCGTCAGCAGGATCTCCATCGCCGCCGCCCGCGGGAGCCGCGACGGGAGGCGCATCGCTCCGCCGCCTCCGGCGACCAGCCCGTGCGTGACTTCGGGGAGACCGAGCACCGCGTCGGACGCCGCGACCACGAGGTCGCACGCCAGGACCATCTCGAAGCCCAGACCCAGGGCGTACCCGTCCACGGCGGCGACGACCGGCTTGCGGGGCGGCACCCAGGCGAGGCCGCCGCTGCCCCGGCGCGGGTCCAGCGGCCGCTCCCCCGTTCGCTCGAACTGCTTCAGGTCCATCCCGGACGAGAAGTAGCCGTGGCGCCCATGGATCACTGCGACCCGGAGGTCGGGCGACTCGTCCAACCGGTCCAGGTGGCCGGCGACGGCCCGTGCCATGTCGGCCGTGATCGCGTTGCGGGTCCCGGGCCGGTCCAGCGACACGACCAGGACCGCGCCACGGGCGTCGGCGACGACGGCTGAGGTCACGGTCCCGCCCTCAGCCGAACAGCTCCTGGAGGATCGATCCGAGGGCGTCGGCCTCGGTCTCCATCTGCTTCGACAGCTCCTCGGAACCGACGAACTCCTCAGGCACCCCGATGTCGCCGCCGAGCGCCGTGCGGGTGTCGACGTCGTTCACGGCGGCCTCGAGCTCGGCCTCGAGCCTCGTGACGATCGCCTCGGGCGTGCCCGTCGGCACGATGATGATGTAGGTGGAGGTGCCGTAGACGAGGTCCTCGAAGCCACTCTCGGCGAGGGTCGGCACGTCCGGCAGGTACGACGTGCGCTCGGCACCCATGACGGCGAGCGGGCGGATCGCCCCCGCGTCGTGCTGGGCCTGGACGCTCTCGTTCCAGGAGGTCACGGCGGCGTCGACGTTCTTGCCGAGCAGGCCGGTCAGCGTGGGCGCATCTCCCTGGAACGGAACCACCTGGAACGGGACGTCGTACTCGGCCTTCATGCGCTCGAACTCGACGGCACCGGGCACCTGGGCCCCGGCCTGGCCCACCGTGATCTCGTTGGGCGCGTCCTTCGCAGCCTCGATCAGGTCGTCGATCGTCTTGTACGGCGAGTCGGCCGGGACCGAGATCACGCCGTCGTACTGGGTCACGACGCCGATCGGGATGATGTCGTCGACCACGAAGCCGACCTCCTCGATGAGCGGCACCCGGTTGACTGCGGAGGATGTCGTCATGGCGATCGTCAACCCGTCGGGGCGCGCCTGCGCGACTTCGGCCGAGCCGATCGCCCCGGAGGCACCCTCGACGTTCTCGACCACGACCGAGACCCCGAGGGAGTCCTCGAAGGCCTGGGCGATCGCGCGACCGGCGATGTCGGTCGCGCCGCCGGCGGCGTACGTGACGATCATCGTGATGTCGTCCTCCGGGTAGGCGTCCGCCTCCGCGGCGTCGTCCGAGGAGGTGTCCGAGCCCCCGCACGCCGCGAGGGCGAGGGTGAGGACTCCGGCGAGTACGCCGCTGATGAGCTTCTTCATGACCGTGCTCCTGTGTCTGGTCGTCACGACCGTCCTCGGATGTGCGCTGCGTCACAGCCCTGGCAGTGAACCATGAATGCGTTTTAAAATGCAAGAATGTATATTTCACTGACCTAAGGCCGGGACGCGTGCTGCAGCACCCGCGGCACGCACAGCGCGCCCGTCGCTGCGACGAACAGTCCCATCGCCACCAGCGCCACGCCGGTCCCGAAGCCATCGGCGAGCACGCCGTTGACGATCGCCGCCAGCGGACGCGTCCCCATGAAGGCGATGACCCAGAGCGACATGACCCGGCCGCGCATCGACGTGGGCACCACGCGGTGGAGCGAGGTCGTGCACCCGGCCAGAGCGACGGTGAAGCCGATGCCAGACACCAGGAACGCCGCACAGACACCCCACGCCCCCGGCATCAGCGGAATCACCGCGATGCCCGTCCCCATCACCCCGAGGCCGGCCACGGGTGCCATCGTCGGACGGTCACCACCGCCCAGCGTGGCCGACACGACGCTGCCGACAACGGCCCCGACGCCGAACGCCGATCCGAAGTACCCGACGAGGGCATCGCTCCCACCCAGGTCGTGGGCCAGTGCAGGCGCCAAGGTCACGACCGGATCAGCCCCCATGCCGACGCCGGTGACACCGAGCAGCAGCAGGACCACGACCGGATTTCTCCGGATGTACCGCAGCCCGTCGACGAAGCCGCTCCCGTCGGGCGAGACCTCCCGGGGCACCTCGTCACGCGCGAGGAGCACGCCGATGACGCCGAATGCGAGGTGACCGATCGTGGCCACGGCGAGCGCCGCGGCACCGCCCGCGAAGGCCAGGAGCAAGGCGCCGATCGCCGGCCCGGCCGCGCGGCCGAGCATCGTCGGCACCGAGTCGAGCCCCACGGCGCGCCCGACCTCGTTCGGCCGCACGAGGTCGGGAACCATCGCCTGCATCGCCGGTCCACTGATCGCGAAGCCGACCCCGACCGTGAAGGTCATGAGCAGCACGGGCCAGATGCCGATGTCGTCGACGCCTGTCACCCACAGCCACAGCCCGAGGCCGCCGGAGCCCGCCACGCAGAACACCCGCCCGTACGCGACCTGCCTGCCGCGGCTCGAGCGATCCGCCATGGGGCCGACGACGGGTGCCAGCAAGATCTGCGGCAGGAACTGCACGACGCTGACGATCGCGACCCACGTGGCCGAGTGCGTGATCTGCCACGCGATGACCGCGGCCACCACGTTGTGAATCCACACGCCGATGAAAGCGAGGGTCTTCCCGAGGATGAACGACCCGAACCGGGGATCCCGGATGAGCTGCCAGGACGACCGTCCCGCGTCCGACGTGGTCGTCACGGTCAGAAGTAGATGCGCGTGATGCTCTCGGCGACGCAGGCGGGTCGCTCCTCGCCTTCACGCTCGATCGTGACGGTCCAGAGGATCTGCAGACCACCGGCCACCTCGCTGGCCTCGCCCAGGGTGAGGCGCCCGCGCAGACGCGACCCGACCGGCACCGGCGAGGTGAACCGGACCTTGTTGAGGCCGTAGTTCACTGCGTGCTTGCGGTTCTCGACCCGGTAGACCTCGAGCATGAACGGCACCATGAGGCTCAGCGTCAGGTAGCCGTGTGCGATCGTGCCGCCGAACGGTCCGTCCGCCGCGCGCTCCGAGTCGACGTGGATCCACTGCTGGTCCCCCGTCGCCTCGGCGAACTGGTTGACCCGCTCCTGCGTGATTTCGAGCCAGGAGCTGACCCCGATCTCCTCGCCAACCGCTGCCAGCAGCTCGTCAGGCCCTGAAAACACGCGCATGCCACTACCTCCGCCATCCCATACTTTTTTGTATACGTTCGCACGGTAGCAGAGGTACGCCCATGGGACGAACACCTCATTCCGGCCCAACCCGCCTCGCAGGTGCGACGCCGGCGCTGGTGCGTCACTACGTTCAGCGGGCCCGTCCCCCAATGTCGAGGAACCACCATGACCGCTACGCCGCCGCCCCCGCAGCCCACACCTCCCCCTCCCGCGTCATACGGACCACCACCGAAGAAGTCGCACACGGGACGCAACATCGCGTTCGCCGTGATCGGCGTCTTCGTCCTGCTGATCGGAGGCTGCTTCGCCGTCACGGCGTCGTTCGTCAACGAGGTCGACAACGCGATCGACGAGGAGCAGGAGAAGGACGACGCACCCGGCGGCCCGGACAACCCGCTGCCCATCACCCCGGGCGAACCGTTCTCGGTGCTCGACTTCGACTACCAGCCGGGGTGGACCGTGGGCGCCGATGCGCTCGGCGACGTCGCCATCGAGAACCTCAAGGTGCAGAACAACCGCGACGACGAGGACGGTGCCCTCGTCGAGATCCGCTTCATGCAGGGCAACGAGGTCGTGGCTCTCGTGGACTGCTCGACCGAGCAGATCCCGGTCGGCCAGATCACGACGCTGAGCTGCTTCTCGGCCGACGACCTGCCGGCCGCCTACGACACCATCACGATCAGCGACACCTTCTGACGAGAGCGAGGTGCGAGGAGCCCGGGGGATCCTCGCACCTCAGCTCTCCCACTTCTCGAAGCCCAGGACGATGAGGCGCATCTCCCGCTGGGCCTTCCGGGTGATCTCCTCCTCGCGGTCGGGTCGGCCTTCCGGCATCTGGACGACCTGCTCCGCGCGATAGACCATGTTGCGCACGAACAGCCCCGACGCCATCTTCACGTCGTCGCTCGACCACCGATCGAGGTGGGGAAGCCGAGCCAGGACGACGGCCAGCTCGGAGATGAACAGCTCGAGCTCCCGCTGGATCGCCTCGCGCACTGCCGCGGACCCGCTCGCGCGCTCACGTGCCACGAATGCGAAGTGCATCCTGTTCTGCTTGACGACTCGCACCAGCACCTCGGCCGAGGCCTCGATGATGTTGTCGAGCACGTCCGGGTCGCCCTGGGCCTCACGGATCATGGTGCGCAGGGTCAGGAACGAACGCTCGACCAGGGCGAGGCCCAGCTCGTCCATCGAGTCGAAGTGACGGTAGAAGGCGGTCGGGACGACACCGGCCTGCCGGGCCACCTGCCGCAGACTGATCTGCGCGAAACCGTGATCGCGGGACAGGTCGAGCGCCGCGTTGAGGATCGCCTCACGCGTGCGTTCCTTCTGCTCCTGCCGGGAGGGGGCCACACTCACGACGACCATCCTAGGGATTTGCTGAGCACTTGGCGCATCGGTGCAGGTCAGAGGGCGGACGCCGATCTCGTGTCTCACGTCACGAAACACCCGGCTTGCCAACGACCCCACTCTCGGCCGACACTTTCAGTGTACGCATGTTCACTGATGGAAGGGAGTCCCCGATGGGAGTCGTCCGCAGCGCCCTCGCCTCGCGGGCCGTCGGCAGCGTCACCTCGCCGCACCACGTGGACCACTACCTCGAGAAGCTCCACCCGCTCTGGACCGCCGAGGCGGTCCGCGCGAAGGTCGTGGGCATCGAGCGCGAGACCGACAACGCCACCACCGTGACCCTCCGCCCGAACGGCGCCTGGGAGGGATTCACCCCCGGCCAGCACGTCGAGTTCGGCGTCGAGGTCGACGGGGTGCGCAAGGTCCGCGTCTTCTCCGTCTCGAGCTCCGCAGCCAGCAAAGGCCGGAACTTCAGCGTCTCGGTCAAGGCACACCCCGACGGATTCGTCTCACGCTTCCTCAACAGCCGCCTCGCCTCGGGCGAGCTCGTGTACCTCTCGCAGGCCCAGGGAGAGTTCGTCCTACCGGCCGGACTGCCTGACGAGCTGCTGCTCCTGAGCGGCGGTTCCGGCATCACTCCGGTCATGTCGATGATGCGCACGATGCTCGACAGCGACGTCCTGATGCCGCGTCGTGTGACGTTCCTGCACTACGCCCGCTCGCGCGACGAGGAGATGTTCACCGACCAGCTCGACCAGTGGCAGGACGTGCCCGGTGTCGAGGTCGTCCGGGTGTACACGCGTGAACCGGACGACGGTGCCGAGATCCAGGGACGGTTCTCGGTCGACCACCTCAAGCACCTCGGCATCGACCCCGCGGCCACCCTCACCTACGTGTGCGGCCCCGCCGGGCTGATCGCCACGGTCCGCGAGACCTACACCGAGCAGGACGCGGCCGACCAGCTCCGCATGGAGTACTTCAAGGTCCCCACGATCGACCCCGCCCTGCTCGAGGCCGCCGCCGCCCAGGCGTCCGGCACCTTGAGCTTCGACCGCTCCGGCACGGCTGCCGAGAACTCCGGCAACACGATCCTGGAGCAGGCCGAGGCCGCAGGCCTCACGCCCGAGTACGGCTGCCGCATGGGCGTCTGCAACACCTGCGCGATCAAGAAGCTGCACGGCGCCGTCCGCCACGTCATCAGTGGCGAGGTCAACGCCAACACCGACGAGACCATCAAGCCCTGTGTCCACGTACCGGTCGGCGACGTCACCGTCGCCCTCTGAGACTCCCCCGACTTCGAGACCAAGCTGCGAGAAAGGTGATCCGATGAGCCACAAGCGCACCACGATCCCGGTCCACTACGACGCCACCGGCCACAACCAGGCACCTGCGCCGCTGTCGGACGCGACCGGTCGTCAGGCCACGATCGGCCTCGACATCATGAGCCGCGAGGAGCTCGACTCCTTCGGCACCGAGCTCGACGCGCTGCGCCTGCGCACGCTGGAGTCGCTCGGCCAGGACGATGCCAACTACATCCGCCGCGTCATCCGCATCCAGCAGTGGTCGGAGATCCTCGGCCGAATCGGCATCTTCACGCCGTTCTTCTGGCCCACGTTCGTCGCCGGCATCGTGCTGCTCGGCCTCTCCAAGATCCTCGAGAACATGGAGATCGGCCACAACGTCATGCACGGCCAGTACGACTGGATGAACGACCCGCTGATCGACGGCAAGCGGTACGAGTGGGACAACGTGGCCCCGGCGCAGGACTGGAAGCACGGCCACAACTACCTGCACCACACGTACACGAACATCCACGGGATGGACAAGGACATCGGCTACGGGCTGCTCCGGATCGACGAGGCGCAGCCGTGGTACCCGAACCACCGCTTCAACCTCCCCGCTGCCACGCTCCTGATGCTCTTCTTCGAGTGGGGCGTGATGTACCACGGCCTGGAGCTGGGCGACTACCTCAAGGGCGACATGTCCAAGGAGGAGTTCCTCGCGCGCAAGAAGCGGGCCCTGGCCAAGACGCGCCGCCAGGTCTTCAAGGACTACGTCGCGTTCCCGGTGCTCGCGCTGGCCCTCGTCCCGATGGTCGGCTGGTGGGCACCGCTGGCCGTGCTCGGTGCGACCTTCACCGCCAACATCATCCGCAACATCTGGACGTTCCTGATCATCTTCTGCGGCCACTTCCCCGCCGAGGTGCAGACCTTCGACGAGGACGAGGCCAAGAACGAGTCGCGGGGCCAGTGGTACCTGCGTCAGCTCCTGGGCTCGGCCAACATCTCGGGCACCCGCCCGTTCCACATCCTCAGCGGCAACCTCAGCCACCAGATCGAGCACCACCTGTTCCCCGACATCCCGGCCCGCCGCTACCCCGAGGTCGCGCGCGAGATCCGCGACATCTGCGAGCGCCACGGCCTGCCCTACAACACGGGCCGGATGAGCAAGCAGCTGCTGAGCGTCGCGCGACAGCTCGGCACCTATGGTCGCAAGCCCTCCGACCCGTACCTGGTGGGCAACAGCCCCGAGAGCAAGGCCCTGCGTCGCGCCAAGCGCGAGGCGGCTCGCGCCGAGGGGGAACGTGCGGAACACTTGACCGCATGAGCTTGACCCGCCGAGAGATCGGCAAGGACGTCGTCGAGCAGTCGCTCGACGCAGCGATCGCCACCACCGGCCGGGTGGTGGCGATCCTGTTCGAGACCGGTCAGCGCGTCACGCGCGAGCTGGGCGGCCTCGCGACCGAGATCTTCGAGATCGCCGAGGCCAGCAAGCGGGCCGAGAGCGACGCCGATCACCCCGACCGGACCCATCCGGTCGGGGACTGACGACGAACTACCAGCATGACCTCCTCTGTCGCCGTCATCGGCTCGGGCATCTCGGGCCTCACGGCCGCGTACGCCCTGCGCTCGACTCACCGGGTCACGCTGTTCGAGTCCGAGGCGCGATTCGGCGGCCACGCCCACACGCACGACGTGGCCGAGGGTGGGCGCACGCACCGCGTCGACACGGGCTTCATCGTCCTGAACGACCGGAACTACCCGGAGCTGCAGCGGCTGTTCGCCGAGCTCGGGGTCAAGATCCGCCCCACCGAGATGAGCATGAGCATCCGTTGCGACGGCTGCGGGCTGGAGTACGCCGGCGGCCGGGGCGGCAAGGGCCTGTTCGCCCAGCGCCGCCGCCTGCTCGACCCGCGCTACATCCGCATGTTGCTGAGCGTGAAGCGGTTCCAGAAGCTGGCGCTGGCGCTCCTGGACTCCCCCGAGGGCTCGGAGCAGGGTGCCGCCGAGGGCGAGGTGCTCACCTACGGCGACTTCCTCGCCCAGCACGACTTCGACGAGTACTTCCTGCGGCACTACGCCCTCCCGGTCGTGGCCTGCGTCTGGTCGTCGAGCAACGACGACGCCCGCCAGTACCCCGCGCGCTACCTGTTCGAGTTCCTGCGCCACCACGGCTTCCTGTCGATCAAGGGCTCCCCGCAGTGGTACACCGTGGTCGGCGGGTCCGGCACCTACGTCGACCGCGTGACCGAGGAGATCGGCGACGTGCGGCACTCGACCCGCATCACGGCCGTCAGCCGCAAGCCCGACCACGTGCTGCTCACCGACCACACCGGCCAGACGCACGAGTTCGACAAGGTCGTCATCGCGACCCACGCCGACGACGCGCTCGCGCTCCTGACCGACCCGAGCGACGACGAGACCCGCACCCTCGGCGCGTTCGGGTACTCGCACAACGAGACCGTCCTGCACCACGACGCTTCGCTGCTCCCCGAGGCCGCCCAGGCGAAGTCGGCATGGAACTACCGCATGGACGCGTGCGCCCCGAGCGGCACCGCGACCCCCGTGACGTACTGGATGAACCGCCTGCAGGGCCTCACCGATGCCCCGCCGTTCCTCGTCACGCTCAACGGCACCGACCGGCTCGAGCCCGGGTCCGTCGTCGAGACCATGCACTACACGCACCCGCTCTACACGCCCGGCTCCGTCGCGGCACAGAGCGAGCTCCCCGCTCTCAACCGCGCCGACACGGTCTTCGCCGGCGCGTACCACGGGTGGGGCTTCCACGAGGACGGCTGCCGCTCGGGCATCGCGGCCGCCAGGGCCCTCGGGGCCACCTGGTGAGCACCGCCGTCGCTCTGCCCTCGTTGCCTGCCCTCGTGCACGGCACGGTCTCGCACGCCCGCAAGGGCCCCGTCGACCACAAGTTCCGGCACCGGGTCTACCAGTGGCTCGTCGACCTCGACGCGATGCCGCGCGTGCCGTTCTGGCTGCGTCCGTTCGCGACGTTCCGCGCCTCCGACCACATCGGCGACCCGGACGCGACGATCCGCGCGAACATCGAGTCCTACTGCCGCACCCAGGGCGTCGACGTCTCCGACTGCCGCATCCTGATGCTGGCCAACGCCCGCGTGCTGGGCCACGTGTTCGACCCGCTCAGCGTGTTCTGGGCGATCGACGACGAGGGCGTCCGCTGCATCGTCGCCGAGGTGCACAACACCTACGGCGAGCGGCACGCCTACTTCCTCCAACCCGACGCCGCGGGCAAGGCCCGCGTCGACAAGGCGTTCTACGTCTCGCCCTTCTACGAGGTCGACGGCAGCTACGACCTGCTGTTCGAGCTCGGACACGACCGGGTGACCACCACGATCGTGCTGAAGCGCGAGGGGCGCACGGCCTTCGCCGCCACCTTCGACGGCGCCCCGCGGCGCGCATCCCCGGGCCAGGTCCTGCGCACCGTCGTGACCCAGCCCCTCATGACCCAGCGCACCAGTGCGCTGATCCGACTCCACGGCGTGTGGCTCTGGCTGCGCCGCCTCCCCCTCGTCCCCCGACCCCACCATGACCCCCAGTAGGGCACCTCATGACCGACTCCACCACGGACCTCGTGCCCACCCATCCGCCCGCGAGTCGCACCCCGCTGCCCGCGCCCGACCAGAACGCCTGGCCCGAGCTCTCGGACACGCCCGACACCCCCTTCAAGGGCCGGGTGGCGAAGTCGCTCATGAAGCGCGCGGTGCGCAAGATGCCGGTGCGCGTCACGTTCCCCGACGGCACGACGTGGGGCAAGGGCGACGCGTCCTCCCCCGAGCTGGCCGTCGCGAGCTCCGCGGGCCTGTTCAACCGCATCGGCGACCAGACCAAGATCGGGCTCGGCGAGGCCTACATGGTGGGCGACTGGTCCGCCGGTCCCGACACCGACCTGGCCGAGCTGCTGACCCCGTTCGCGGCGCGACTCACCAAGCTCGTGCCGGCGCCGCTGCAGAAGCTGCGCACGTTGGTCGACATCGACCTGCCGGGATCCGACCGCAACACCACCGAGGGCTCCCGCGCCAACATCGAGGCGCACTACGACCTCTCGAACGACCTCTTCACGCGCTTCCTCGACCCGACCCTGTCGTACTCGTCGGCTTGGTTCGCAAGCGACGACGAGACGCTCGAGGCGGCTCAGGTCCGCAAGATGGACGGCATCCTGGACCAGGCGGCCGTCACCGAGGGATCACGCGTGCTCGAGATCGGCAGCGGCTGGGGCTCCCTCGCGATCCGGGCGGCCCAGCGCGGCGCCACGGTCACCACGATCACCCTCTCGCAGGAGCAGGCCGCGCTCGCGCAGCAGCGCTTCGAGGAGGCCGGCGTCGCCGACCAGATCGAGATCCGCCTGCAGGACTACCGCGAGGTGCCCGAGTCCGAGACGGGTACCTATGACGCGATCGTGAGCTGCGAGATGATCGAGGCCGTCGGCGAGGAGTTCTGGCCGACGTACTTCCAGACCATCGACCGACTGCTCGCTCCCGGCGGACGCGTCTCGATCCAGGCCATCACGATGGCCCACCACCGGTACCGCACGACGCGTCGCTCCTACGGCTGGATCCAGAAGTACATCTTCCCGGGCGGACTCATCCCGTCCGAGAAGGCGATCGACCTGTCCCTGGCGAAGCACACGGGTCTGAGGGTCACCTCGCGCCGCCCGCTCGGCATCCACTACGCCCGCACGCTGCGCCTGTGGCGCGACGAGTTCAACGCCAACTTCGGCGAGATCTCGCACTTCGGCTTCGACGAGACCTTCAGGCGCATGTGGGAGTTCTACCTGGCGTACTGCGAGGCCGGGTTCGCGACGGGCTACCTCGACGTCGTGCAGATCCAGATGCAGCGTCGCTGACGGGCCTTCGGGAGTCTCGGGGAATCCTCAGGTTCGCCGGCCAATCCAGGGACCGGGGAGTGGCGAAGTACCTCTGAGCGGTGAGAAACCCAGGAGGAACCATGGCCAGCATCACCCGACTGCCCGCCCCCCGGCAGGAGTCGTACGAGTGGCAGTACCTCGGCGCGTGCAACGCCGCCGACCCGGAGACGTTCTTCCCCCCGGAGTACGAGCGTGGTCCGCGTCGCCGGCACCGTGAGGCCGTCGCGAAGTCCTTCTGCGGCGCGTGCCCCGTGGTGAAGGAGTGCCTCGAGCACGCGCTCGCGGTGCAAGAGCCCTACGGCGTGTGGGGCGGCCTCAACGCCACCGAGCGCGAGCACATCCTGCGCGCGTCGTCCCCCCGGCGTCCGCAGCGGTCGCTCGAGACCAAGAAGGCCGGCTGAGCTAGTCCGACTCCGGGGCCGGCTCGCCCCAGAAGACGCGCTCGATGACAACGCGGGCCTGCCGGGTGATCCGCAGGTAGTCGTCGACCATGCGCTCGCCCTCGTCCTGGCGGTAGCCGAGGAGGTGGGCCAGGCCCGCCTTCTCGGCCGCCTGCTCGACCATCGACTCCGCCGGCTTGGCCCGCATCAGCACGACGCCGTTGCGGATGCGGCTCACGAGGCGCCACGCCTCCTCCAGGATCGCCGCGTCCTCGGAGTCGACGAGACCGGCCGCCGCGGCCGCGTGCAGGGCGGCGAGCGTGTCGGTCGTGCGCAGGCCCTCGACCTCGTGGCCGTGGCGCATCTGCAGCAGCTGCACCGTCCACTCGACGTCGGCGATGCCCCCGCGGCCCAGCTTGAGGTGGGTCGTCGGACTGGCGCCACGCGGCAGACGCTCGGACTCGACCCGGGCCTTGATCCGGCGGATCTCGCGGACTGCGGACTCGTCCAGACCACCCTCGGGGTAGCGCAGCGGGTCGATCAGGGTACGGAACCGCGCGCACAGGTCGGGGTCACCCACGACGGGTGAGGCACGGAGCAGCGCCTGCGCCTCCCACACCGCCGACCACTTCGCGTAGTACGCCTCGTACGACGCGAAGGAGCGGACCAGCGGACCGTTGCGACCCTCTGGACGCAGGTCGGCGTCGACCTCGAGCGGCGGGTCGTCGCCCGCGGCCTGCAGCATCTCGCGCAGGCGGGTCGCGACCGCGGTGGCTGCCTGCGACGCCGCCTTCTCCTCAGCGCCCGGCAGCGGCTGGTGCACGAACATCACGTCGGCGTCGGACCCGTAGCCGGACTCGCGGCCACCCAGGCGACCCATCAGCACGACCGCCATGGCCGTGGGCATCTCACCTCGCTCGTCCTCGACCGCACGCGTCGCCGCGGTCAGGGCCGCCGACACCGTCGCAGCATTCAGGTCGGAGAGCGCGTGACCCACCGTGACGATGTCGAGCCGCCCGAGCACGTCGGCGATCGCGACGCGGGAGAGCTCACGCCGCCGGATGCGACGGATCGCCCGCACCGCGGCCTTGGCGTCGCTCGCGTGGCGCTTCGCGGCGAGTGCCATCTCGGTGTGGATGCGCTCGAAGTCGCGCGGGACGAGCTCGGCGTCGTCGCCCAGCAGGGCCACGGCGTCGGGGTTGCGCATCATCAGGTCGGAGACGTAGCGGCTCGACGACAGCAGGCGCGCGAGCTGCTCGGCGCCCTCGCCCTCGTCGCGGAGCTTGCGGAGGTACCAGTGCGACTCCCCCAGGCTCTCCGAGATCGACCGGAACGCGAGCAGACCCGCGTCGGAGTCCGGGGCCTCGCTGAACCAGGCCAGCATGGCCGGCAGCAGCGCGCGGTGGATCGCCTTGCGACGCGAGACTCCCGAGGTCAGCGCCTCCAGGTGCGCCAGCGCTCCCTTCGGATCGCGGAAGCCGAGCGCCACGAGCCGCTCACGGGCGGCCTCGGGCGACAGTCGCATGCCCTCGGTCGGCAACGACGCGACGGCCTCGAGCAGCGGCTGGTAGAAGAGCTTCTCGTGCAGGCGACGCACGATCCGCCGGTGCGACTGCCACTCCGACACGAGGTTCTCGGCCGGCGACACACGAAAACCCATGCTGCGCCCCAGACGGCTCAGGTCCTCCTCGTCGTCGGGCACGATGTGGCTGCGCCGCAACCGGTAGAGCTGGATGCGGTGCTCCAGGGTGCGGAGGAACTCGTAGGCCTCCTCGAGCGCTGCACCGTCGCGGCGGCCGACGTACCCGCCCTCGGTGAGCGCCTCGAGCGCGTCGAGGGTCGTGGGGCTGCGCAGGCTCTCGTCGGCGCGGCCGTGCACGAGCTGCAGGAGCTGCACCGCGAACTCCACGTCGCGCAGTCCGCCGCTGCCGAGCTTGAGCTGTCGCTCGCGGTGGGCGGCCGGGATGTGGTCGAGGACGCGCCGGCGCATCGCGCGGGTGTCGGTCACGAAGTTGTCGCGCGTGCTCGCCTCCCAGACCATGGGCTGCACCGCGGCCAGGTACTCCTGCCCCAGCTCGACGTCGCCGGCGGCGAACCGGGCCTTGAGCAGCGCCTGGAACTCCCACGTCGTGGCCCACCGCTCGTAGTACGCGACGTGGCTGCCGACGGTGCGCGTCAGCGGGCCGTTCGAGCCTTCCGGCCGCAGGTTCGCGTCGACGTCCCAGATCGTGCCCTCGCTCGTGGGCTCGCTGCAGATGCGCATGACGGCGGCGGCCAGACGTGTCGCGACGCGCAGCGCCTTCTGCTCGTCGGCACCGTCGGCGGTCTCGTGCACGAAGATCACGTCGACGTCGCTGATGTAGTTGAGCTCGTGGCCGCCGGTCTTGCCCATGGCAATGATCGCGAGCCGGACGAGGTCGGCGTCGTCCTCCTCGGAGCGGGCGATCGCGAGGGCCGCCTCGAGCGTCGCGACCGCAAGGTCGGACAGCTCCGACGACGTCTCCCGGAAGGTCGAGTAGGCATTGAGGTCGCGCGCGATGATGCACAGGAGCTGCCGGTAGTACGTGACCCGAAGCTCGGTGGCGTCCTTCGCCTCGACGAGGTCGGCCAGCATCGCGGCGGACTCACGCCGGTGGAGGTCGAGCTGATCGCCGGCGAGCTCGTCGACGAGCTCGGGGTGGCGCGCCAGGAAGTCGCCCATCGCCTCGCTCGTGCCCAGCACGACGAGCAGCCGCTCGCGCAGGTCCGGGTCGGTGAGCCGCTCGCGCAGGGCCTCGGCGCCGAGCGACCTGGCGATCGCCGCGAGCGACGACAGCGCGGTGTCCGGAGATGCGACCGTCGCGATTCGTTCAACCAGGTCGGGCTCGACCTCGCCCAGATCGGCCAGGTGAGCGGCAGCGGCATCGACGTTGCGGAAGCCGCGACGCGTCAGGTCAGGGGTCTCCGAGGGCACTGGCTCAGGTTACGGCAGGGTGACGGAGCCCTCGACCAGCCGTCAGAGGCCGTCCAGGTGGGCGGTGGATCTGCCACTCTTTCGCGCCGCATCCCTGAGTGGGCGGTGCCTCAGCCACCGAATGAGGCTCCGCACGGTGGTAGATCCACCAACCCACCCCGCTGGGACGTCGAAAGGTGGCAGATCCACCGGCCACCCCCGCCACGGGCATCGGCGCGAGACGTACACCGACGCCGGCCGCCTCTGGTCCATGCCGCTTGGCCTCGGACAGGGACTCCGGTCGCCGCCGCACGCGGCACCACCCCGGGCGGTGGATCTGCCACTCTTTCGCGCCGCATCCCGGAGTGGGCGGTGCCTCAGCCACCGAATGAGGCACCGCACGGTGGTAGATCCACCAACCCACCCCGCTGGGACGTCGAAAGGTGGCAGATCCACCGGCCCACACGCCGAGGCAGGGTCAGACGATGGGCATGAGCTTGTCGAGCTCGAACTGCGTGACCTGCGTGCGGTAGTCCTGCCACTCCTGGCGCTTGTTGCGCAGGAAGAAGTCGAACACGTGCTCGCCCAGGGTTTCGGCCACGAGGTCGCTGCTGTCCATGATCGTGATGGCCTCGTCGAGGTTGCGGGGCAGCGACGGGATGCCGAGCGCCTTGCGCTCACGCTCCGACAGCGACCACACGTCGTCCTCGGTCTCGGGCGGCAGGTCGTAGCCCTCTTCGATGCCCTTCAGCCCGGCCGCGAGGACCAGCGCGAAGGCGAGGTACGGATTGCACGCCGCGTCGATCCCGCGGTGCTCGACGCGTGCCGAGCCGCTCTTGTGCGGCTTGTACATCGGCACGCGCACGAGGGCGCTGCGGTTGTTGTGACCCCAGCAGACGTAGCTCGGGGCCTCGCCGCCACCCGCCAGTCGCTTGTAGGAGTTGACCCACTGGTTCGTGACGGCCGTGATCTCGGCGCTGTGGCGCAGGACCCCGGCGATGAACGCCCGCCCCGTGCCCGACAGCTGGTACTCGGCACCGGCTTCGTAGAACGCGTTCTCGTCGCCCTCGAACAGCGAGACGTGCGTGTGCATGCCCGACCCCGGGTGCTCCGTGAACGGCTTGGGCATGAACGAGGCCCACTTGTCGTTCGTGAGCGCGACCTCTCGCACGACGGTGCGGAACGTCATGATGTTGTCGGCCATCGACAGGGCGTCGGCGTAGCGCAGGTCGATCTCCTGCTGGCCGGGACCGCCCTCGTGGTGACTGAACTCGACGCTGATGCCCATGCTCTCGAGCATCGTGATGACCTCGCGCCGGAAGTCCTGACCACCACCACCCTGCGCGGTGTGGTCGAAGTAGCCGCTGTCGTCGACCGGGACGGGCTGACCGCCGGCCGGGGGCTTGCCCTTGAAGAGGTAGAACTCGATCTCGGGGTGCGTGTAGTACGTGAAGCCCATGTCGGCGGCCTTCTGCATCGCGCGCTTGAGCACGTGACGCGGATCGGCGAACGACGGCGTGCCGTCGGGCAGGTGGATGTCGCAGAACATGCGTGCGGTCGCGGGGGTCTCGCCGCGCCACGGCAGGATCTGGAACGTCGACGGATCGGGCTTGGCGAGCATGTCGGCCTCGTGCACGCGGGCGAAGCCCTCGATCGAGGAGCCGTCGAAGCCGATGCCCTCCGCAAAGGCGCCCTCGAGCTCGGCAGGCGCGATCGAGACCGACTTCAGGGACCCGAGCACGTCGGTGAACCACAGTCGGACGAAACGGACGTCGCGCTCCTCGAGCGCGCGCAGCACGAATGCTTCCTGCTTACCCATGCGGTCATCCTCGCACGCGCTTTGTTACGCCCATGTTTCCCCGTGAGGCGGTCGCGGAACGTTTCGTGGATGCTCCCCGGAAGCGCCGTCGCTAGGCTCGTGCCGTGCCCCGCCTGCGCCTCGCCCTCGCCCAGATGAACCCCGTCGTCGGTGCCGTCGACGCCAACACCGACGCCGTCGTCGAGCAGGCGCGCGCGGCCCACGCGGCGGGCGCGCACGTCCTCGTGACGCCGGAGATGGCGATCACCGGGTACCCCATCGAGGACCTCGCCTACCGGGCCACGTTCATCGCCGCGTCGCGCGCCGCCGTCGTGAGCCTGGCGACCCGGCTCGACGAGGAGGGGCTCGGCGACCTCGTGGTGATCGTGGGCCACCTCGACACTGCCAAGGCGGAGACGCTCGCGAACGTGCCCGACCGTCTCGGCATCCCGGCCAACCAGCCCACGAACTCCGCGTCCGTCGTGACCCGCGGCGGCGTCGTGGCCCGCTACGACAAGCACCACCTGCCCAACTACGGCGTGTTCGACGAGTTCCGTCACTTCGTGCCCGGCGACGAGACCCAGGTCGTGCAGGTCAAGGGCGTCGACGTCGCGATCGCGATCTGCGAGGACATCTGGCAGGACGGCCCCTCGGCCGCCGCCGACGCGGCCGAGGCGGGCCTGCTCGTCGTGCTCAACGGCTCGCCCTACGAGGCGGCCAAGGACGACACACGGCTCGAGCTCTGCTCACGGCGCGCCCAGGAGGGCCAGTGCGCCCTGGCCTACGTCAACCTGGTGGGCGGTCAGGACGAGCTGGTCTTCGACGGCGACTCCCTCGTGGTCGACGCGGGTGGCGAGGTCGTCGCGCGTGCCGGTCAGTTCACCGAGGAGCTGCTCGTCGTCGACCTCGACCTGCCGGCGGCCACCGCCCCCATGCCCGAGCCCGGAACCCGCTTCCACGGACTCCGGGTCCAGCGCACGATTGTGTCCGAGGACCACGCCGAGCCCGTGGACGCACCGCTGCGCCCGGAGACGACCGAGCGGTGGGACGACCTGGGCGAGCGCTACCAGGCGATCGTGCTCGGCCTGCGCGACTACGTGCGCAAGAACGGCTTCACCAGCGTCCTGCTCGGCGCCTCCGGCGGCATCGACTCGACCCTGGTCGCGGCGATCGCCGTCGACGCCCTCGGCGCCGAGAACGTGCACGGCGTCTCGAACCCCAGCGTCTGGTCCACCGAGCACAGCCGCAGTGACGCCGCCGACCTCGCCGAGCGCACCGGGATGCACCTCGACACCGTGCCGATCGCGCCGATGTTCGACGCGTATCAGGACGCGCTGCACCTCGACGGCCTGGCCGAGGAGAACCTCCAGGCCCGCATCCGGGCCGTCATCTGGATGGGGCTGTCGAACCAGCACGGGCACCTCGTGCTGGCGTGCGGCAACAAGTCCGAGCTCGCGACCGGGTACTCCACGATCTACGGCGACGCGGTCGGTGCCTACGCCCCCATCAAGGACGTCTACAAGACCCTGGTCTGGGAGCTCTCGCGATGGCGCAACGCCTGGGCCGAGCAGCTCGGCGAGACCCCGCCCATCCCGGAGAACGCGATCAGCAAGCCCCCGTCGGCCGAGCTTCGGCCGGGCCAGGTCGACAGCGACTCGCTGCCGCCGTACGACCAGCTCGACACCGTGCTCGACCTGTACGTCGAGCAGGGACTCGGCTCGACCGAGGTCGTCGCCCGCGGCTTCGACCCCGCGCTCGTCGAGCGGGTCGTGACCCTCGTCGACAAGGCCGAGTACAAGCGTCGCCAGTACCCGCCGGGCCCCAAGGTCAGCCGCCGCAACTTCGGTCGCGACCGCCGCCTCCCGATCACGACGCGCTGGCGCGAGTCGCTCTGACCGATCCGGTCTCACCCTCCGGTCCGGGCAGTCTGCCCCGCTCGAGGGCGCTCCAGAAGTCGCCCCGCACGTAGTCCGCGCGCACGGGTGGCTGGTGGTCCCAGTCGGTGGCCCGCCCCGTCGCGAGCGCCCGGTGCACGACCCGGCGTCGCGCCTGGCTCTGCCGCACGTCACGCTCGAGTCCCGACAGGTCGTACCGTGCCGCGACCTCGGCCCGCAGCTCCCCCAGCAGCCCGGCGTGCGCGGGGTCCCCCGCCAGGTCCACCAGCTCGTGGGGATCGGCCACGACGTCGTACAGCTGATCGGGATCGCCCGGGCACTGCACGTACTTGTGACGGCCCCGGACCACCGTGACCTGGGGCCGGGTCGTGCCCTCGGCGAGGTACTCGATCAGGACGGGTCGCTCGTCCTCCAGCCCGCCCACGAGGCTGCGCCCGGGACCGGCGACCGGCTCTCCGCCGGCGAGCTCCACGAGCGTCGGCAGGACGTCGATCAGCGACACCGGGTCGGCGACACGCCGGGCCGCGAAACGCGTCGGAGCGTTGACGATCAGCGGGACCCGGGAGGACTGCTCGAAGGGCGACATCTTGTACCAGAGGCCGCGCTCGCCGAGCATGTCTCCGTGGTCGGAGGTCACGATGACCACGGTGTCGTCGCGCAGCCCGAGGTCCTCGAGTCGCTGCACGATCTTCCCGACGTGGTCGTCGACGTAGCTCACGCACGCGTAGTAGGCGCGCCGCGCCCGACGCACCTGGTCGGCGTCCGGCACCTTCACGTCGAAACCGGACATCTGCTGGAGCCGCGCGCTGTGCGGGTCGAGCGTCCCCAGGTCTTCGAGCGTGACCCGCGGGTCGTCGATCTCGATGCCCTCGTACCGGTTCCAGTGCTCCACGGGCGGCTCGTACGGGTCGTGCGGGTGGATGAACGACGAGACGAGCAGGAACGGACGTCCGTCATCGGCCCGCGCCCGGTCGTTGAGGTGACGCAGACTGCGGAACAGCACCTCGTCGTCGAAGTCCTGCTGCACCGTCGCCCGGCTCGTGCCGGCCGTGAACACGCTGCCCGCCTCGTGGTACCAGGGCAGTCGCTCCTCGCCCGGCAGGTCCCAGTCGGGCACCATGTCCAGACCGGCCGGGTAGACGTCGGTCGTGAGGCGCTCCTCGAAGCCGTGAAGCTGGTCCGGGCCGATGAAGTGCATCCGGCCGACCAGGGTCGTGGCGTAGCCGGCCGACCGGAGGTGGTGCGCGAACGTCGGCACCGAGGCCGGGAAGTCGGCACCGTTGTCGTAGGCACCGATCTGCGACGGCAGCTGGCCCGTCATCATCGACGCCCGCGACGGCGCACACAGCGGGGAGTTGCAGTAGGCGCGGTCGAAGGTGATCCCGTCGGCCGCCAGCGCGTCGAGGTGGGGGCTCCTCACGACCGCGTTCCCGTACGCGCCGAGCGCGGCAGCGGCGAGCTGGTCGGCCTGGATCAGGACGATGTTCGGGCGAGCGGTCATCCCTCGTGGATAACAGCGGCCACCGCCTCCGACGGGGAGGTCTTGCCATCCGAGACCGCTCCCACCGCCGACCTCCGTGACGCATCATCGTTGTGTCCTGCGCCATCCCCGACCGAACGAGGTGGGTCAGTGAGCGGCTCCTGCTGCAGCCCCTCGGCGGAACGTCAGCCAGCGAGCGACCTGTAGCTGGTTGGCTCGTCGGGTGGCCCCGTGGCGCACGGCCTGG